>PLEQ01000143.1 GCA_003136475.1 Deltaproteobacteria bacterium | reverse complement strand
CAACGCTCCCTACTTTAAACGACGGCAAGGCCTATCTACCGATCGAGTTCCTGAGGGGTGAACAGAGTCTCGCACTTTTCACGAGCCCGCAGTCCATACGCACGTTTCTTTCCAGTGGCACGACGGCAGAAACGCGTTCGCAGTCTCATTTTAGTCACGATGGTCTTTTGCTGTACAAAGCACAAAGTTTGAAAATTTTCCGAGATGTTTTACGCAGGTTTTTTGGTGAAAACCTAATGCCAATTCAAGGCATCAGCTTGGTGCCTCGNNGGGCTTAGCGCAAATGCTAAGTTGGATTTCTGAATTCTGGACGGTGCGTTTTCTCAAACCCGAAGACCTTAGCAAAGGCCAACAGATTCACGACCCCGTCTGGCTCTTTGCCACACCTTTTCAGCTGATTCACCTCTTCGACAAAGGCCTTGCCTTTCCGCTACCCAAAGCTTCGATCATTATAGAAACTGGGGGCACTAAAGGCAAGTCACGCGAGATCCCACGTCAGGAACTCTACGCACTCATCTCAGAAAAATTTACCATTCCGGAAACTGCGATNNAAGCCTATGATTTTGCCGTCGACGGCGAAACACGTCGTCTGCGCTTCCCCACTTGGGTGACAGTCTCGGTACTACCGGGTCTCGCTACACCTTTAGCCACCGGTGAAGGCGCTTTATTGATTAGAGATCCCTTGCGTAGCGATTATCCCTGGCCTTTACGCACTCAAGATCTCGGTCACCTACACGCAGATGGGTCTTTTAATCTTCTGGGGCGCGTTCCCAAAGCTGTGCTCAAAGGTTGCTCGCTCCTGACTGAAAACATTCTCGCGGAAGATGCATCCTCGCTCGCCCCTCAAAATTCAAGCTGGCTTGCGACAACACTCGACAGGAACTCAACTCATCCAAAAAACGTAGGGGATGAGCCTTGGCTTTTTAAAGAAGCTAAGCAAGATTTAGTAGCAGCCCTCGCCCGCGAATTGGGTTCTTTGACTGCTGCACAAAGTGCCTTCGCAGATCTAGTACACTCGCTGCCAGAACAGTGGGAAGAGAGTGTACGCAAATCTTTGGCCAGAAGAGGAGAGCATTGGCTCTTCATTCTACCCAACAACCACAGTTTGGTCGGTGTCTATCCTCTACTTATAGCAGCGGCAGCAGGTTTGAAAATTGCAGTCCGGGTGCCAGCAGTCTTCCAAGCTAAAGACTCCTTTCTCAATCTCTTTCTGCAACGACTCAGCTGCTATGCGTCCATCGACGTGTTTCATTCGAGTGAGCGCATGAGCCGTGCAAGCTTCCCGAGTGGTATCGATAAAGTTTGCATCTATGGTGATGACACGNNAGGCTCTCAGTCCGGTTCCGGTCAAAGGCTTTGGCACCGGCCTGAGCGTCAGCACAATAAGTTCCTTCACAGATGAAATGGCACAGCGACTCGCTAAGGATTTTTTGAGCTTGGGTCAGAGAGGTTGCCTAAGTACACGGGCTCTGTTTGCGTTGGGTGATTGGGAGGAACTGCAAACTTTTCTCATAAAAGTGCGGGCAGCGTGTCGACGTTTCTGGAATGCCGAGCTCACAGCTACCCAGTGCACAGCTCTCGATCACGAGCACTTGCGTATGCATGGCCTCGCGTCGATGTGTCTGCCGCGCGAAACCCTGCATGATGTTTTGCTGCCGGTTTTTAAGCGTCAAGCATTCACTCAAGATGCTTCGGGATTTTTGTCAGCTCAAGCCTTCGTCTTACCGGTCCTCTTTTATAAGCACGACCACGAACGCATGCTAAAGGACCTACGACACTTTCCTTCCTTGATTGCGGTAAGTGCCTGTCCCCAAACTCTTTCGAGCCTCGGCAGCTTGCCCACGCCGATTCGTATCTCAGCGTTAGGCCAAGCAAATTTACCAGTCTGGGATGGCACGCATACCGGCACTCCACTTTTTAACGTTTAAATCCGATAGAGGTTGCGCTCAAGGTCGGAGAGATGTTCATGCAGATTCCCCCTTACCAAAAAGATCCTTTAAGCCTCGTTGCGCTTGGGGGCCCAGCGCCAGTGGGAGCGAGTCTATCCATAGGTGGTTCGCGCTTGGGCAGCAGTCTTTCTCTTTCACCATCACCTCAGCTTAGAGCTATGTGTCGCAGCGTAGGACAGTTTGGTGATTTTAATTTGATACCGACGCAGAACCTCAATCGCTACCGTCTCAAAACGCGTGGCGTTCTCCACGCCTTTCTTCCGATAGCCGAACACCTCACAGCTGGCATGAGTCTCTTAGTTTTCCCTAACTTACTAGGCTACGGTAAACAGGAGTTCAAGGTGAGTACGTGGCGCACAGTGAAAGGCACTCAATTGACAGGATTGAACAAGAAAGGATAATTCACTTTGACGTCTTCGCTGCCACGCGGTAGCGGGAACTGCCAACGTTTGATCACTCCNNATTCAAGCCGATCACAAAGCGGACCTTCACCCGTCCTACGGCACTGGGATCCTTTTGCAAAAGGCGTTGGTAGCAATGACGGATTTGATTGATGTTCTTATTGATGACTTCTATGATTTCATCCTGACCTAAACCACCAGACACCACCGGATCTGTCGCTCGCACATTCACAGCTACAGCTTCGCGTGAGCCTTTGAAAGACTGACCCACTTCATTTTCTTTAACGAGTTTGGCACCCTCAAACTGACTGACGGCACTGGCACTACCTGAAATACCTAAGGACTTAGCTTCCGATAGACCCCCGAGCCCGATCGTTTTAGGCGCTGACCCGCTACCGCCACCGGCTCCCCCAGCTGAGTTCTTGAAATTCGTATGAATTGCACCCGGGCCACTCGTCGAAGCAATTTTACCAACCCCGAGACCGAGTTTATCGAGATTGGGGGCTGATGGCTTTTTATTGTCTGCTTCAGCACCTTTCACATTCGTATCTGATTTTCCCGCACGCGGTGCACCAGCTTGCCCGTTGCCAACCGGCACGACTTTCGCTTTCGGTGCTTCTTTGGGTACCGGCTTCGGTTGCTGTGTCTTAGCTTTGCTGAGGGACTCGACAGCCCGTGGCTCAGGTTTAGGTTTGGCAATTTCTTTTGGCTTCTCAGGTTCTTTGGGTGTCACCGCTTCCACAGGCTTAGGTGGCGGCGGTGGTGGCACTTCGGGCGGAGGTGGTGGTGTTTTCACTTCTTCAACAATAGTCACAGGCTTAGTGACGGGTCTTGGAATTTCTACAACTTTCTCCGGCGCCTGAACTAAGGACCAAATATCGGAATCATCCTTTTTAGGATCATAAGGTGCCCCCAGAAAAAGTGCGAGCGTCACGAGAATATAGATTCCCATCACGACCGCCATCAAACCGAACAAAAAGGGATCTTTCAATCCTTCTCGAGGGAGTTGAAGAATCTGCGGACGGGCAAAGTTCAAAAAATAATGCACCGGGCCATAGCGTACATGAGCGATATCTTTTCTTGTAAGATTGTAGGTGCCCGCTCCCAGATCTTTAACGCTCTTAGCACCTCGCACACGTGCGGTCATGCCTTTAAGCAGATTGAGTGTGTAACCGTCAGGGGTGGGCTCGGCAACGACGTACTCACGGATCACCTCGTCACCAGCAGCTAGAAAATGCCCCTTGGTCGGATCACCGATTGTAAATTTGGAATGCGCCTTTGACCCTTCGCGAAAGTGCTCAATATCTAAAACCTGATTTTGCCAAAAAGCCACAACTTCAAGCACGTCTCCGACCGATTCNNATTCCGCAGTGCGTGGTGCAAAAAGCGGGTTCCTGGCTCGACGTTCGCGATCGGCTTCGGCAATTATAGCGTCGGGTTCGGATACTTTGTCTTTTTTAGCACTGGCCACCTTGGGTGTCGACCCGGGAACTGGCGGAGGGCCGGCTAAAGGTAGACGAAATGTTAAATTAACCTTACCCAAGCTGATTTGATCACCAGCTGCCAAGATCGCCTCAAGCGTGACCTTCTTACCGTTGACTTTAAGTCCACCATCGGAAACGTCGGTGAGAATCCACTTGCCATCTTCGTCTTCAAGCAAAGCATGGATCTGTTCGACACCCTCACCTTCAATAACCACCTGATTCGAAAGCAGACTGCCAAGTTTCATCGTCACTTGGTCGAGTGGAATGATCTGAGGACCTTTTTCAGGATGCGAGTAATACAACTCGAATGGCATAGCTTTCCTGTTGATGAAAGTTTCTCTACAAATCATTCGCTCATCACGACGACCTATCACCGTGAGCGAATNNTCATCTAGCTATTGAAAAGCGTACTCATTTTTGAGCTTTGCTAACTTTGGCAGCGGATTTTAAAGAATTCAAAAGCTTAGTTGCTTCTTGATTCCACTCCTTCTCACCACCGGGCAAGCGCGTGAATTTCTCAAGTAAGGTCTGGGCACGCTGGGCGTCCTTCAAATCATAGTAGGCCACCTGAGCACAGTTCAGGAGCGTAGGCTTGTGCGTGGGTGCTGTTTTAAGAAATCTATCACACAGACGACTTGCATCTTGGGCTTTTCCCTGCATTTGAGCACTTATGATCCGCCCACTCAAGGCCAAGCTATCATCAGGTACTTTAGCTAAATACTTATCAGCCTCTTCAGCATAGCCAAATTTTAAATTGAGGAAGGCTAAATTCAGCAGAGCTCCCTCATTCTTGGCATCCAAACTCAAAGCTTCTTGGAAAAAAATTCCGGCTTCGGGAATTCTTCCATCTTGCCAAGCCAAGACACCCCGAAAATCCGCAAGAAGAGCGAGGACGCGTTTGTCTTTGGCTGTGGCAAGGCCATCGAGCAATAAGAGCATCTCAGCCCACTTTTCCGAATAATAGGCTGCTACTGCCAAGTCAAACTTCACAGCATCGGCAATATCTCGCTCGACGCCTTTACGCATTTCAAGTTCAACAAGTTGGCCGGCTTCCTTTTTAAGAGTTGCAAACGGCGCGTGACTCCATCGCCCCAGAGCAATCCTTGTCCGTAGCGTTTCGGTGTTTTGCTTCTTTTGCGATTCGATTTTCTTTCGAAGTTTCTGGGCGCCCGCTTGGGGAATGGTATGCAGAAGCATGGGATCATTATCTAAACTCACGACGTAGTAACGGGAATTCTTCGACTTGCTAACTTCTATCTCGGCCTTGGGTTCGGGAGTCGTACAGGCCAAAGCTAGGCAGATAGGGAAACTTATTAAAAATTTTTGAATCCGTGAATGCACGCGTGCTATTCCAAAAGTTGAGTTTGTTGACCGGCCGCTACACCACCGACAAAATCCGGACTCAGAACCCAAGCCGGAACCATTGGTGACTTGCCCTTGAGACGTCGATCCGCTTGTATAAGCAGGGGGACCCAGGCGTTATAAACATTGAACTTGCGCGCAACTCCTAAGCCAGTGCCATAGTACTCCTTAGCTTTTCCCATCATTTGATCGACTGAAGATTGCAAGTGAGTTTTCAAATCAGCAGCAGCGACACCTTCCACAGCCGGAGGATTCATCATCATGCGCGCGAAGGCTTCATAGGCAGTGGCAAGCCGGTAGAACACGGCTACCCCCCAATACGCATCTTGAGTTTTTAGGGTTGGATCATAGGCTTTTTCCAAAGCCGCGAGGCCATCTGAAAGTTTTTGAATAGACCCTTGCAGATTATCAACCGAAGCACCTTGCAACTTGAGAGTCATCTGCTGAGTATATCGTTTTTCACTATCTTGAAAATGCAGTTCAGCAACATAACGGAGGGCTTCACCAGAGAGATTTTTTTGCTTAGCCAACTGTTGAATTTGCTTAGTTGCCTGAGTTTTTTGGTCAGGTGTGCCAACGACCGTCACTTTATACGCTGCTACTATTTTCTGCTCAGCTGTCGCGGGCAACTGCATAAAAGTCTGATTGATTAAAGAGATCATCCATGGGTAATTTTTTTCATACCAGGCAATAGTTATAAATCTTTCAACCAAGGGAATACCCGCCGGGGGGTCACGCGCTACGACAATCCGACACTGCTCCCAGGCCGCTATATAATTTTCAGTCATCAGGAGTTCACAGGCCCGTTGCTGAGCGGCTGGGGCCTCTTTCTCTTTACTATAACTTTGACCGTATAAAATGTAGTATTGCGAAGCGTTTTTGGAATCCAAAGTTTTATCGTAAAGTTTACCTAAGGTCAGTACCGTTGCCGCATGCAAGGTTGAGCGCGGATAGGTACTGACCAAATTGGCAAAAGCATCGCGTGCTTTGGGAACTTCTCCTGCACTGAGATAGTCATTTCCCGCATTATAAAGAAACTTATCCGCCTCCGGATCTTGAGGAGATTTCTTAACTTTATCCTCGTACATGTCGGCGCGTTTCTTTTTGGAAGGCTCGCGCTCGATGGCTTCAATTTCAAGACCACGGAGCAGTTTCCGCAGTTTCAGACCCAACGGACTTTTCGCATAAATAGGAATCGTGAGAATTTTCGTCGCAGCTTCGATCAACTCGGGCTTTTTATCTTTAACCAGGACGATCAAATTTTCTGCTGCTGCCATCCCTTCTTTTTCACCTGGATATTTGGTGAGAAGGATGTAGAGGTATACCTTCGCTTGCTGAGCTTGCGCGGAGCGGTAATAGATTTCACCGATTTGTATATCACAATTTTTAGCCGTAGTTTTGTCGGCCGGATACCATTTTTGATACAGAGCACAGGCATCTATAAAATTCTTAGCTTTAGCACCGATCGGTCGCCCGGGTCTTTTAAAGTCTGGTGTGATTTTTAAAAGAATTTCAAACTCGGGGAGAAAGTCTTTGCTAGACGCATCCATCATATTTTTCCCCGCACGTTCATGGATGTTCTGCTTGACCTGACCTTTCTCATCTAAGATGACGGCTTTTTCTTTGCCCAATTTCACAAGACTGGCGTATACCTGCCCGGCTTTTTCAAAATTATTTTGCAAGTAATAGATATCGGCTAAGTACTCCATGACTTCGGCATAGTCGGGTGGACGAGGATAGAGTTTGAGATAGAGAGTGTAGCCTTTGATGGCTTGCCCATAAAGTTCAGGTCTATTATTCTTTTGAGCTTGCTGGTGGAGCGCTTTGGGATAGTATGCAATCAACACGGGCATCTTTTTCTGAACGTCCTCGACATCATCTTTATGATTGGCTTTCACCCAAACGCTATCGCTACGAAAGAGGGAGTAAAGTTGCTCGATAGCGGGCCACAGCCCATCATAATTTTTTGCATCATAGCTTGCTGCGACGATTTCGGTTTGCGCTTCGAAAGCTTCTTTGGCGAGAGGAACCTCCTTGAGCAGAACCTGCCAAGTTTCATAAGCTTCTTTGCGAAAACCCTTATTGCTATAGTTATTAGCCAGGCGTTTTAAAAAGGGTCCGAGGTATTCCTCGCCTTTGTGTTTTCGATAGTAAGCAATGGCCCCGGCAGTGTCTTGAACTTCCAGAAAACCCCAGATCAAATCCCGAAAAGCTGCATCTTTCAAAATCGCAGATTTTTTCTCGTCGTCAATTTTTGTCTCGGCATAGCTGATAGATTTTTCCCAATACTCAATGGCTTTTAAATAATTACCAAGGTTAAAATAGCACCAGGCAATCTTAAAGAGGCCCCAGCCATAGCGTGTGGCGTTATCATGATGCAGAGACTTTGTAAATCTTGTCAGAGCTTGCGGAAAATCAGCTGTATCAAAATAATATTCACCCAGTGCAAATTGCGCATCATAGAAAAGCGTAGAATTGGGATAGTCGTGCACAAGTTTGAGAAGGGAGGCTGCCGCCTTTTCCCGCTGCGCAAGATTCTGCTCGGCAATCGCCTCGTCATAGATGATGCAATCCGCCATGGGTGCCTTGGGGTACTCATGCAAAATACGCCTAGCTACGTCCGCAACACTCTGCCAATGCGATTTTGAAAGCGACTCATCTAATTCTGGTTCCACACCCTTCTGGCCATTGTTTGACCAATCTTGCCAGACATGATCATAATGGAAGGTCTCTTGGTTGGAGATGTAGATCGCTTGTTCGAAATTCAAGTTTAAAATCTTGACAAGAAACTTCAATCTCGCAGCTGAGCCCGCTGCTGACTCCTTTGCCAATTTTTCAAGGTAGGCGATGGTCTGGTCAATATTGACGATCAGTTCTTTATCGAGATTCGAACGATAGTAGAGCAGCGACTTGCTCAAGGGCGAGGGCTTTTTCACGGGTGTCTGGCTCTTCTTTTTTTCCAAATCCTTCACGCTGACGGCAACCGACTCATGCTTGCTACCATCACCATAAGCAGGGAGACTGCTAACGGCCACGCCAGTGATGCTCACGAGCAGTAATGTGCCTGCTATTCTATTTTTTACATTGGCTTTCAATATTGTAGACATAGCCCCCTAATTCGTCTTCCCAGTACTCACCCTCAAAAGGCCAATACTCAAGGTTCTGACCGATCACGAGCGGCTGCATGCCACCTATAAAATTCTCTTTCTTAGGTGTCGTTCGGATTTGAAGTTTGCGCCGCAGTTGCTCGATCTTACCAAGCATGAGTTCGGCATGAATCAACTTGGTCTGCTCCGAAAGATCTGACAGATATTGAAGATAGAACTGACTCTCCTGATAGAGCGCACGACCGGCGTCTTTCACTATAGCTGCTTTTTTGCCATTTAAAAATTCGTTCAAGGTCCCTCGCAGGCCTGTGCTTCGCCAAGCTTCGGGGGTACCTTCAAGAATCAGAAGTTCCTTGTCGACGTTTGCGACAAAAGACAACATCTGTCGGGCCACATCCGTCCTAGCGAGCGCATCAAATATCGGCCACGCGTTGCGATAGACTTGCAAACTTTGACTATTATAGGCCCGGACCCAATCGACCATTTTATTCGGATTGGTCTTGGCCTCATCGAGGATTTTGCTCAATTCGGAGAGTACGGGCGTGTAGCGAGTTTTGAAGGCATCTACCGAATTTTTCACCTGTTCAAACTGACACAATCTCAGAAAGGTGACCGCTTGCAGAATATAGCTTTCCGGGAAAAACCGGTTATCAAAAAATGGCGAATGCAGGGTATGAATATTGCCCAGGGTATTATTCGAATTTTCCATGAGAAAAAACGCCCACGAAGCTTCAAACAGAGCGGTTAGCCAATTGTCCGAATTGCGGGGAATTTTGGCATAGGAAGCGATAGCTCGCACGAAGTCTTTGGCTTCATAGTGAATACGAGCGATGTTGATAGTGGCCTGCTCGCGAAGCCACTCGGCGTTACCGAGACGATTGGCGTGCCGAATGACATTATGAAAGGACCGAATAGCCTTCGCGGGTTCATTTTCCAGAGCCTGAATGATGCCCAAATGAAAGGAAGCTTTGACAAAAAAGGGCGACTTCAAAGTGATGCGGGCAAAGGCGTTTTTAGCTTCGCCCCAATGCGACTTAGCAAATTGATCCTTGCCCAAATAGTAGTAGAAAAACGCTCGCGAAGCCTCGGGGGTCGCATTCGGATCCAGACCTTTGGCAAGCAGGCTCTGCATAAAGGACGGCCCGAGGGGATACTCGGCATCGATTTTGGTTAAAGCTTCGAGAGCTCGTGCTCGATAGGGGTTTGGACCACTGTGATTCACCAGCACTTGCCCGAAGTAGTAAGATGCCGAGTAGAAAAGCTTCATCGTTTGCAGAGAACTCGCCAGTTCGAATTCAGCTTGAATTTTGTCCCCGTCCTTTGCGCCTTTGCGCAGGGTGTCAAAATATTCAAAAGCCGCAAGATCGAACCTTCCAGTCTGCTCATAGATCCGTCCCTGTCTGAGATCGGCCCAGGCCACCGCACTCAGCAGGCCGAGCAGGAAAATCCCTAACTCTGTTTTCCGTTTTACAAAAATCTTGAATACCCCAGCTGTAAATTTATATTCTGATTGAAAAAGCTTTGCCCCGCTGATCCTGCAACACACGAACTATCTGCGGTGTTGGAAAAATACATGGGACTTTTGATATCCCACCGAATGCTGTCATCCCGACTTATAAAAAAGCGCTGGCCAATACCGAATTCAAAATAAGGATAGCTCACGACCTGACTCGACCGCTCTTGATTGGCCTGGCAGTAGTCGTATTTTTCAAGAATACCGATCATCCCCCCACCAGCGGAGAGAAAGGTATCGAAGTAAATTAGTCGACCGTTTCGCAATTGATACTTTCCATACATCGGTGTCCAAAGAAAGCTTGCACCGTAGAAAAGTTGAGTGGGGGTATATTCCGTCTTGATATCAAAATCGTCTTGCAAAATCGCTTGATCTTCCTTCGCCTGGGAATAACCGTAGGCGCCCAACAGCTCCAAACTGAACTGCTCAGAAAAATGAAAGCCTACGATCGCGGTTGCAAGATACGTATAGTAAAAAGTCTGATTAACAATCGCAGCCGCCTGAATACCTAATTCAAAGCGATGCCGCTTAATAAAGTACCGAGGGCGGATGACTCGAATTTCAAATTCCTTGAAGAGTTCTTCCTCCTCAGCATAGACACTTGACGCGAGGATGCTCAAGGCAACTAAGGCTAATATCCATCGTGTCTTTCGCAACATAGAATCCAAGTTAGATTTGTTTCGAGACCATCAACTTAAATCTTATGAACTCAGCTTGCTGTGCTGAAAGCATAATACTTTTGATCAAATCGAACTTATGAGTTTTGTCGACTTCCAAAGTGATTATGTTCGCTTTCGAATCATCTTTTGTGAAACGCCGGTTGGCATCCGCCATCTTACGCAGTTCTTGAAAGAGGGGGGCTATAGCACCTTGCGTGCGCAAAGCACCCGCGATCTTGCCATGGCTGACATCTGCAATCTTTTTATCATTGACGATAAGTTCATCTTTGGAAAGTACGATCGTGGGCAACTCGTCGAGAGATTCCAACACGATGGAATCAGGCAGATCGATGCCTTTAGTAAGATCGTGGCTGACAGGATCGGTGGAAAAATTCATCAGGAGAAACAGGATCAAGATGCTGAACACATCCAGCATGGGCATAATATTGAGGGAGACGACCTCGCTCTGATCCCCACCTACTGAAGCCATAGTTTCTCCTCCTTCCCTACCTAAAGAATCACACTGCTGAATACCACTTTTGGAAACAAATCACTTGAAGCAAACCCTTCATGTTCCGCAAGGGCCGGATCTTGAGCCAGTCGCAACTTAATCACGTCGAGGAGATCGATGATTTGAGCATAACTTAGATCGTCATCAAGAAAAAGATCGACCTTATCAGCCTCAGGCGTTGCTAAGCGCAACTTGATCAAGGCCTCATGCAAATGGGCCAGACCCTCTTTGCTATTGCTGAAGGCCTCAGTTTTACTATCCACTGGTGCTTCCGACCAGGAGCTGGTGACTTCGACTTTTTGCGGCGAGGCATCGATCTTGACTTGCAAACTACGCTTGCTTTCCTCTTTGCTCGGTGCAGCGTTCGAAAGGAAGGGCACTTGTACCATATGAATGCCGATCGAAATGAAAACTGCCGAAAACAGCAGGAAGGTGCACAGCAGCGAAAAGACATCGATAAACGGCATAATGTTTAGTTCGACAGGTGCTGCAGCTTCCTGAATTTTCTTTTTACCAAAGCGACTCATGAGCTCCTCTTTTCCTGAAGTGTTCGCATTTTAATTTTGCGCGTAATGAGCAAGTCGTTCAATCGCGCGGCATTTTTATTGATGTCGTTAATAATGGCAGTCTGTTTCATCGTTAGAAAGCCGTGGGCCAAAATGCAAAGAAGAGCCGTGGACAGTCCAAAAGAGGTCGCGGTTAGAGCTTCTGAAATCCCTTCTGCGAGTAAGGTTTGTTTTTGGGCACCGGTAGCACTTGCGGCGGCTGCAAACGAACGGATCAAACCAAAGATGGTTCCCAAGAGTCCGAGCAGCGTTGCAACGTTGGCGGTGGTACCTAGGAAGGGAACACCCTTTGAAATCTGTGGAACGACTGTCAGCGTAGCATGATCCATGGCATTGGCGATTTCCTCTTCGGTATCATTTGCCCGTTGATGACCCTCGGTAAGGACGAAGGGTAAAAGCTTCGGACGGGCCTCTTTGCAGAGACGGATGGCATTCTCAATGGAATTATTCATAATCATCTTTTGAACGACTGCAATAAAACCCGAGCTATTCGCCATGTCATATTGAAACCAAAGACGAATACACCTTTCTGTAATAATGACTATGGAAACCGCAAAAACAAATAGGATGCCGCTCATAACTGCCGGACCACCCTGATGAAACAAATGGATCAAGTTATCTAACATCGAAGCTCCCCCTAACTATGTTTTCTTCATTCAAAGACAGATGCCAAAGAGAAAATTAAGAATTCAGGAACCCTTCCAGCCCCCAGTGCCTAATTGAACCCCTGGAGATTTTATTTTTTCACAACCTGACTTGTTCAGGTATAAAATGAATGAATATTAATATTTTAAGAAACTATGTTTCAAACTGTCAACTCGACGCTAAGGTAAAAAGCATGAAGGAATCCATTCTTTTTATAGACATAGCCGGTTTCAAACCGCTGCCTGACCTACGCTTTTTAGAGCTCTGTAGCTCAGGCCTGACAACTTTCTACACCTCGGAGCCAGCAAAAGCGTTGGATCTCATTCACACTACCGAGAACGCGAAAGTCTTGATTATTAACGCTCCCAAACCTGAGCTTTTTTTCGAATTTCTGCAGAAGAATCCCAACTCGCACACGATTCTTATCACGGACCTACCTTTGGCAGTCTACTCACCGGAACTCGGTTGCTGCGAAGAAAGGCTTATTAAGCATATCATAGCAAATCGCTTTCCCTCGGCTTGGAGTGAAAATGAACTGCGAGTGTCCTTGCGCAAGCTGCTCAAACAGGATTTTTTTGGCATCGATAAGTACTTAGAATCGTCAGCGCGCACCGTGTCCTTAAAAATCACCGGTTCAGCAGTGAAGGAGGCTTATTGTCAGGAGCTTGCAAACTACGCACGCTCGCTACGCCTCGGGACTCATTTCGCCAAACAGGTTTCTGGAATTACCGAGGAATTATTGACGAATGCGATCTTCGACGCACCTCTCAAAGTGCAAAATGGCAGGTATGTCAACTCTATAAAAAAGCGCAAAATCGTCTTCGATGAGGCCGATCAGGGTGAACTCTGTTTTGGTTCCAATGGCTCCGTATTCGCCATTGGCGTTCGCGACCTCTTCGGGACTTTGCCCAAAGAGCATTTTTTTGACTATCTCCGTAAAGTCATGCGGCGCAATGAGGATTTTGAAAAACTCATTGATACTAAGGAGATTGGTGCCGGTCTCGGGCTTTATAAGATTTTCTATCACAGTCACGCTTTGATCTGTAATTCTATAAAGGGGCAAATTACAGAAGTGATCTCGCTCATCGACTTGAACTTCAAAGTTAAGGATTTTGGCAAAATTGCTAAGTCTGTGCATTTTTTTTCTGAGGAAAAACCGGTTTCATAACTTGCGCGTTCGGACTTTGAGCGACGCGAGGGCTTTGCGTTGTCAAGCGCACCAGCACTTACTTGAATTCTTTGTTGAAACTCTCGTTTTCTGATATGAATCTAAAGTGCAAAAGAAGAAAGGTTTTTTGATGAAAATAAAAGTACAGAATCCGGTCGTTGAAATAGACGGCGACGAAATGACTCGCATCATTTGGGCTAAGATTAAGGAACGTTTTATAAAGCCCTACCTTGAACTCGAGATCAAGTATTTTGATCTTGGGATCGAGAACCGTGACGCAACCGAAGACAAAGTCACGGTCGAATCTGCGGAAGCTATAAAAAAGTACAATGTCGGGATCAAGTGCGCGACGATCACTCCTGATGAAGCCCGTGTCAAAGAGTTCAAGCTTAAGAAGATGTGGAAAAGTCCTAACGGTACCATCCGCAATATTTTAGGGGGCACTGTTTTTCGGGGACCTATCATCTGCAAGAACATCCCGACGCATGTGAAAAACTGGAAAAAACCCATCATCGTGGGACGTCACGCGCATGCGGACCAATATAAATGTGTGGATGTTCGCCTCCCCGGACCGGGCAAACTCAAACTGGTTTTCGAGGGCAAGGAACGTAAAGAGTGGGAAATCTTTGAATTCAACTCACCCGGAATCGGCCTCGGTATGTACAACACCGACGAGTCGATCTATGACTTTGCGCGTTCCTGCATGACCTATGCGCTCATGGTTGGCTACCCGCTCTTTCTTTCTACAAAAAACACGATTTTGAAGGTCTATGATGGACNNTGGACGCTTCAAGGATATTTTCGAGGAAGTTTTTAATAAGGAATTTGCCGAAAAATTCACGGCCCAGGGTCTCAGCTACGAACATCGCCTCATTGATGACTTAGTGGCGCAAATTTTAAAATCAGAAGGCGGCGTTGTCTGGGCCTGCAAAAACTATGA
>PLEQ01000009.1 GCA_003136475.1 Deltaproteobacteria bacterium | reverse complement strand
CTCCTCATATGACTTTAAAGCCGGATCATCCTGTGGGTCATCATCATACCAGTCGTCGATCGAAGTCGGAGGTGGTGCCAACACTTCCAAACAAGGACAGACTTCGGCCGCTATGCAGCCGTCGTTGCTCTCAGACATTTTGATCTGCAATCCTTCACAAAAACAAGTTGCAAGCGGATCTTCTTGAGACTGGCGTGCTGAGTAATACGTCGCTTGTTGTGAACGTTGCTCATCCGGTGTGATTGTGATAGTTTCCCTCAAAGCTAGCCTCCTAGTACCGTAGGTGGTTGGTTAGAGCTCGTCGAGTGTTAGCAGCACAAAACGGGCTCGTCTTTTTCACAATAAGTCCTTTTATAGATCTAAGATTTTTACTTTTGATTGGTTTCTCTCCAATCTCATTTTCATTACTAATGAAACAGTGTACCAAGTAAGTGTTGTGGAGCATAGCCACGCTTACTAAGAACCTTCTACTTTAAGGACTCGCGCCCTTGGTATTAAAATCACAAAGCTTGTATTCTTTTCTTTGTCATCAGAGGAAACCGATATTGTTCCTCCGCAATCTGCTATCAGTTTCTTGCAGAGTGTGAGCCCGAGGCCATGGCCACCTGATTTAGTTGTTATGTAAATCTTAAATATTTCATCGCGAATCTCCGGTGGAATAACTGATCCCGAGTTCTGAATTTCAATACGAATTCCGCCAAAAAGTCTTTTTGAGACTACGAATGAAATGTTAGTATTTAAACCAGCTGCTTCAATTGCATTCTCAAAGAGATTCTCGAATACTTTCAAAAACGCTGAATTCGAACCAAGGACTGTCGTTGATAATCCACCAAGATCGATGCGGCCACAGAAATCAGGGAAACAATCTTTAATTTCATGTTCAGCGTCTTTTGCAATGTCCAGGATTTTCACATGTTCATTTGCCAGTTTTGGTTTTAGATCGCTTATGAGCCGATACTCACCAATAAGTTTATTCAGACGTTCGAATGCAGAATTGACGACCGGTAATGTGCTTTCGCTCAGTTCGTTTGCTAAATTGGGATACTTTACTTGAAGTCCTTTAATCTCAGATAGAACAACCTTGAACGGTCTTTTTATTTCGTGTGAAATTGCCGCTGTTGTTTGAAGAACAGCCGAACTTTTGACTAGCTCTCGGTTTCCTATCCTCGCTCTATTCACCAGCGAGATTGAAAAAAATGTCATTTCGACAATAGTCCCCAGTTGCTGCGCATGTTTTGTGAAGAAATTAAACGGTAGTACGTTGAAGTTTCTTAGGATTAGAATTGCTGTCCCAGTAAGAAACGATGACCATCCTAAGAAATACAAGAGAGAGTTAGGTGTTCTTTTTAGGACAAGAAAAAAACTAAATAGAAAATAGAAAATGAATGTACAAAATGCAAACTGCGACATTAATTGCGAAAAAGTCGAAAAATCACCCAGAAAACAAAGAGGTACAAGAATCAAATTTATAGCTGAAATCATAACAAGAAAAATATTAAGTCGAGGAGCTATCAATTCGCAATTGATGAATCTCCTACTATATTCATTTAAAAAAATGACCAAAATAGGAGACAAAGTGATTACGGATCTGACTGATATTTGCGACTCTGGTTGCCAAAGAAAAACACCTGAAAGTCCTGCATAACTAAATTGATAGAGAGTATTAGTTATGACGTAAAGAAGATAGATTACGAAGATAATCAAGTCGGAACGCTGGCGAGAAAAGATGAAAGTAAATATCAGAAAAATAACTAGAATGATGTTTGCCAAGAAGAGACCAAAATATATGCCTAATCCGAGTTCACCAGCAGACTCTTTCTCTAAGTACTCTTGGTGGCCATAGACGTTAATTGTACCTATTACAGGTCCAGCACTGGCAATTTGAAAGAAAATGTCTTTGCTCTCGTGTGGAGCGAATTTAAAAAGAGCCAGTGGATATCTATTTTTAATAGAAGCAAGAATGGACTTGGTATTGAATTTTCTACCGTAGGAGTAATCAGGTTTTCGAATATCGCTGGAGAAGATATTCAAAAGATGGAGAAAAGGGTAATCAATTTCGAAAAAATTTTCTACTCTTTCGGCACTTTTGTTTGTGCAATTAGCTTTGATCCAAAGATATTTAGTAGTGTATCCAGCAGCAATTTTATTGCTGGAAGGACTAAAGCTATCGAATGTGCGCTGCATGACTATTTTAGGTTGAACCAGATCACTACTGATAAAATTGAAAAACGAGCATTCAACCTTTTCAGAATAATCTGAAAAGGCATGGTGTGATTGGAAAAACAATAAAATAAAGAAGAAAAATTTTAAAAATTTCATTTTAAATTATGATTCCGATGCTATTTTTCTTAATTCAGGTTTGTAAATCTTTCCAACAGCTGTCAACGGAAACTGTTTAATGAAGACGATCTCTGCTGGAATCGAAGCTTTTTCCAAATCACTTTTCTTTAGAAAGATCCTCAATTCGGGTGCAGTCAAATTAGATTCATCGTTGAGGCTAACGAATCCAACAGGTACTTCACCAAGTCTTTTATCAGGCCTTCCCACACAAGCTGCAATTTTAACGTCAGGGTGCTTGTAAAGAGCTTCTTCGACGATTTTCGGGTCAATATGATGACCACCACGAATTATGATATCTTTGCTTCTGCCTGTCAGCCACAGAAAACCGTCCGCATCTACACAACCCAAATCACCAGTATCGAACCACCCGTCAAACCACACGCCATCATTATCCTCTTGACGCAGATAACCAGAGAATACGTTAGGACCCTTTATTAGAATATGACCTACTTCATCGGTGCTACATTCATTGACTATCTGGCAAAGCTCTTTGTTGACCTTTGCAATTCGAACATCACATCCCCATGTTGGTAGTCCAACGGACCCAACCTTGCGAGCTCCGGAAATCGGATTGCAACAAACGGCACAAGTAGACTCGGTTAAACCATAGCCTTCCAGAATTTTGAGTCCCGTCATTCTTTCAAATCTATTAAATACCTCTATAGAGAGTGGAGCAGCCCCTGCTATGGCGTAGCGCAGGCTCGACAAATCCTGTCCTGCGGTCACTGGCAGTGAAAGCAGATCAGTCAAAATGGTGGGCACTGACGAGAATAAGCTAACTCGATGTCTTTCAACGACGTTCCAAAAGTTAGCAAAGAAAGCTTTATTTCTGAAGCCGCTCTCCGGCAACACTATCGTGCTACCGGTTGAAAATGGCACTAAACTAGTTATGTGAATTGCGTTGACATGAAATAGAGGTAGTCCACAAAGAAAGACGTCGTCACTATTTGAATTGAGTGCTTTTTTCATCATTAGACTATTGGCAATGGAATTTTGGTGCGAAAGTGGCACGATCTTAGGTAGTCCGGTAGTGCCTCCAGTATGAAAGTAAGCGGCTATTTTGTTGGGCTCCCCGACAAGTTGCTCTGGAAAATCGATATATTCTTCGAGAATACGTGAAAATTCTCTCTCAACGATTATGACCGGAGCACCATTTATTTGGTTGCCCTTATCCTTGTACTTTTCATCTAGGAATAGAACGTCTGCATTGCAGGCACAAATGATATCGTCTATCTGTGCTGCCGAAAGGAATGGGTTAACTGGATTGGCAGAACCCGTTACTTGTGATCCCCATAATATCACCTGAGTGTTTAGGCTGTTGTCCATAGCAAAAGAAATCGTTGGGTTTGCCTTTCCTGTTAATTTCTTTGCGTACTTTGCGAATGCTAAAACTAGCTGGAGAAACTTGCTATAGCTTAAGATCTCTTGTTCATTGCTCTCAGGTAAATATATGAAAGCAGCTTTTTCAGGATGATTTTTAACAGCTTCAACTACTGCATCGAGAAACGATTTAAACATTATTTTTCCTTAGAATTTCGTCCCTTAGAGCTCTTCAGTATTTTTGAAAGTTCGGCCCAAGTAAGCGGAGTTTTGTCTATCACTGAATCAAATGATTCACGAATTAGTTGGTCGTATTCGCCAAAGCTATCATGTAGAGAACAAAGTAAAATCGGCTTTTGGTAGTTATGCTCATCTCTAATGTAATTGGCAAAGTCTCTCTTTCCGGCATTAGTATTTCCAAATTCAAAATCGACGATGATACATTCTGAACTGGTTGCCTTTGGGTTTCCGTCGATTAGATCGTCTTCAAAGTCGGAGAGAGAGATGTAAGTTATTAGTTCTATCTCAGTGCCTAGAGTCTGCTGCCATTTTGAAAGGAAATAGTCATCGTCATCGATCATGATTATCGTCTTCTTCACCATATCAGTTTCCTTTACCTGTCAGTTCTTGCATAATTCTTACTAGGCTTTTGAAAGCCTCTGAAGAGAGCTTACCATTCTTCAAACGGACGTATAGCTCTATAGCCAGCTCAAGTTCTTCCTTTTCCTGTTTACTGTCGGTGTTCGCAACAGCCAGGAATCCCCGCATAGTTTTAGATCCAATATTTTCAAATATGTCGACTAGCTTGGATTTCCATTTGGAACTTTTATTTTTCTCTTTACCTTGAGACCCCTCTAGCATTGTTGCAAATTCAGAAAAAGAAAGGCCTTCGATGTCTGCTAAGGTCTTCAAGAAATCGACGGAGCTTATAAAACGATCGAATGGAATACTTTCGCTTTCTAATCGACTATAGCGAGATGAAGCGTAGTCCAACTTTACTGCCATTCCTTTTGAGGAAATATTATTTCTAAAACGAAAGGTGCGCAGGTAATTTGAAAGTCGACGTTGGTAGGTTAGATGCCAGGTATTTTCCAAGTTGGTTTTGATTTTTTCATCACCCATAGCAATCCATTAAATTTGAGGACTTTAGCCAGATTTCGACGACATTATTAAGTAGCATGCCGATTTTCGGCATGCCTGTCCAGAAGAATTGACGAAAAAAGACAAATTAGCGTTGATTTGTGGCGGCGCGAAGTTTATATAGATCTAGTAGAGATGAGCTGAGATCAGAGTTTTGAATTTGGTCTTAGTACTCTAAGTGAAGAAAACTAAAAAAAAGCGAGAGGCTTTGAAGGGACCCACCCGCTTGATGAATTGTTAGCGCAATTCATCAAGCGATGTGAGCAAGCGAATCTCAGGGATGCGCATTGCCCACCTATAAACTTTCCTCCTCGAAGAGTCAAGGTCGCCTTTTTCTGAGCTTGTTCAAGCAAGTATTCCTTCCTTTCTTTTTGATTGGAATATGGAATTCGTCTGCCTGAAACGGAGCGAAGGAGACAAAAATGTTGATATCAATGCTTTTAGAGTCAGCTTCCGAGAAGCATGATTACAAAGTGCTTGCAGAACATTGTNNGTAGATTCGGTTTTATATGAGCTAGTTTCGGCTCTGTTTTGCTGGGCTAAGAGTCTTTTTCTTAGAAAGAAAGATAAGGAGCTTGTCTAATGCATGCAAAGAGTACATGGCTGCTAGTTGTGATGAGTTTGACTTTTCTTGTTGGTTCGACTTCGGCTCGAAGAGTTACAACTGAAAAGAACCTCTCAAGCCTACCTAACGTGGCTTCCGTTCCTAAAGAATGGAAGCCATTCCTTGATCCTTCAAACGATGATTTTTGGAGGGAAGGAAACCATATTCCTGATCAAGGACTTTTATTGTGGGCAAAGAATCCAACAAAAGAAAACGCAAAACTCTATTTAATGCGGATGAATATGAAAAGAAACTTACTTCACAAAATGTATGAACAGCAAAAAGAAGCCAATATAGAGCTCATTAAAGAAGGGTTGATAGCTGATGACTATGATTTCTTATCACAAGGAATTGGACAAAAATCGCAAACTAAAACCGATTTACAGACGAGCCTTGCGGATACCCATATCTTTTTCTTCTATTCCCCAACCTGTATGCATTCCAGGCGACAAGCTGATGTTTTAAGAGGGCTACAAAACGTAACGCCTTTGCAAGTTGGTGGAAATCTTCTGATGCACTTTAATGCGCTACCCGAATCACTGTGGGCCGAAAAAGAAGATTTAGAGAAACACAAAATTGGTAAACGTCTGCCAGTACTTCTTGTCTACAACAATCAATTGAACAAAATGCTTCGTCTTGAAGGCTTTCAGCCAATTGAAAATATCATCAAAGCAGCTGGGAGTATCCGTAAATGAGTGCTCAATGGTCAGAAAAATTTAGCCCAGCAGAAAGACTCGCAAGTAAAGACATGGACCTAGTTTCAAATTCTGTTCAATGGGTCTTCTATAGTGCTTCTGGCCTAATTTCTATTTTTCTATTTTTGTTGGCTGCTAACCGTCAACGACAAGGCGATACCTTCGGCGCTGCCATGTCATTAATTGGAGCTGTAGTCATCGCTCTGGCTCCTACTTTAGCGAAAAACTTTAATTTTTGAGGTCATAAATGAGAAAGCTACTCAGTCTTCTAACGTTCACCGTATTTTTTAAACCATTTTTGGCGTTTGGTGCCAACACTGACTCGTCGTTTAAGATTAACGATCCCACCAACAGCTTGCTGTTTGATGGAAACTCAAAAGTCGTGACGGGCTTTAAGTCGGTGGAATGGATCATCCATATGTCTGCCGGTCTGTTTGCCATAACCTGCTTCATTACAGCTGGGAACTATGCGCGCCAAGGACAGGTGGGACGAGCGGCAGGCGCTGCTATTGGTGGAGTTATCTCCGTCTTAGGCGCCTATTTTGTTCACTCGGTTGCGAAGTAGGAGTCAGCAATGGTTCACTACGGACAAGACGAAAAATTCATACTTGCTATACCAAACATCGATCATGAACCTGAAATCGCTGGTGTTAAAATCATGCACTTCCCTCCGGTCGTTGGTGTATCAAGCATGCCCCTTTGGTTTGACTCTCTTGGATTAGCTGTACTGTTATTATTTTCGCTCGTTGCACTGTGTCTTTTTGCTGCACGAAGAGAGGCAGAAGGAAGACCCATTACTCTGAATGCAAAATTAATCGCTTTTCTTTTGCATTTACCTTCCTTTATTAAAAACGGCCTTTTCCCATCAATTGCCGCAGTTGATGGCTACTCGAAAGAATATAGGAGATAGCATGAGCAAGACGTACTTAGACCAATTGATAGAAGCGTATAGAACGAACTCTAACTTCAAAAAAATTGTGTTGGCCCTTTTGCTTGTTATCGGAATCCAGGCTGTTGCACTTGTAGTCACGACCGAAAAATTGATCAGCAATCTTGATAGAACACGCTACATTCTATCACCAGGCATAGCAACGATGACAGTTGTAAGACCCGGAGAATTGCCAAGTTCCTACATTGAAGAAGCTTTTCGCTACGCTACTAGCCTTCTTAATGGATGGACCTATTCCAGCATCAAAGACAACTACAAGACTCTGTTTGAACGATTCTACGCACGTGATTTGACAGTGAAAACGCAGGCCAATATCAATGCCATGAACTACTTTGAGGATGTCTCAAATAGAAAGCTCATTTCATTTTGGCAAGCTATCCCAGAAGAGTCTGAATTTCATTGGTGCGGGGAAGTGCAAGCTAGGAAAGAAGTGAAAGGAGTCGCTTGTGGGATTGTTACGGGTGAGCAGAGTCTTTATGCAGATCACAATATTCCCATCAAAAAAGAAAAAGTTTCTTATCTGATCTATGCAACCAACGTTGCACCAACACTCAATAACCTTTTTGCTATTGAAATTTCACGCCTGAAACGAGGGCCTTTGTACGTCCTTAAAGAAGAACTTGCCAAGTCCTTAAAGGACGGCGTTTTACCAAGTGAGGATGAATTATGAGACGCTTAATCATAATTGCGAGCATTCTATATTCTTATACTGCGTTAGCAGAGACGATATTTTATGGAAAAGAGGCAAGAGAAGTTGAGCTTCGATCAACCAGTCAAACGCTGCTTCTCTTTCCGCAGCCACCACTATCTGTTTCGTGTCAACCAGAGGCTATTAAATTTGAACTTGTTGATGAACAACATTTAAGTGTTCAGGAATCGTCTTACCTGAAAAACAAAGATGGTCAGCACGAAGAAAAAACATCTACCGATCTTATTAAACGACTTTTGCGAGTTAAACCTCAAAGACGCGACGGAAATACAAGCTGCGCTGTTGTTCTTAATAGTGGAGATGAAATCTCAGTTAAATTTCTTCTTAAAGAAGACATCGCCAATCCTTTCATCGAGTTTAGACACTTTACAGATCGGGTAAAGATTACACATGAAAATGATAAGGAACCTTTTGATTTAAAAATATTGCGTTCGATATTGAATGGAGAATCTCTGGGTCTTCATAAGCAGGAAATCAATAAAGCAGCAGAACCACTGCCCTATTACGCCTCTAAACGTGCCAGCTATAGACTTGAATTTCATGGTCTTGGTGAAGAAAACGCAGGCTGGCGGTTAAAGGCAACAGTTGAAAAGAAAACAAGTTTTAATGAAATTGCTTCGTTTAAAGCTAAAGATGCTTTGCTTGTCTATTCGGTAACTGTCCCGCAAAAAGAGATTTATGAAAGTGGTGAAATCATCTATCACTACCTGATTTCAGAACCAACTTTGACAAAGGAGGAACTATGGAAACTCGTGCCATAGCTCTAAGTATAAGCCTATGTATTTTTTCGTCAGAAGTTTTTGCAGTTGATACGAAAAGTTCTTTGAAGCCTTCACAGGCAGATAAAAATACGGCTCCGATCAATGACGATAAGTCGGCCGAAATTCCCGGTGATCATGTGCTACCACCCAAAGCTTCGGGCAATATCGATGAGATTATTAAAAAGGCAAGAGAGACTCTTGAGGAAGAAAAAATGAAAACAACAGTAGAAAGCTCTACTGTTGTTTCTAAGGAGGAAGCTGAAACTAAAAAAGAAGCGCCAAAACCTATTAAAAAAGCCAGGGTTTTTCCTCCTACTCGTGGGGTCTGGTTAACCCAGGATACTCCTGTACCGCAAGCATTATCATACATTGCTCCTTCTGGTGAAGCGGTGACTGTGTTTTCTTCCAATGCAAAAGTTGGCAAAGATGACGTCGTAACTTTACCTTCAGGTTCGCATGCCTTTGGGCGTGCCAAATTCGGGGAGGAAGTCACTGCAAGCGGTCAGAGAGAAATTGCTGTCGAGCTTGATTATGCATTCCTAGGACCCAATGAAAGCGTAGTTGAGATGACAGGTTGCGTCGTTTGGTTTGCCGTTACTGCGTATTCCGTTGAATCCGG
>PLEQ01000210.1 GCA_003136475.1 Deltaproteobacteria bacterium | reverse complement strand
GGTGTAGATCGAGCGGCGACGCGTTGTTAAGGAAAGATAGTGGAGAGCGGTTGCGACGAGAGACTTGCCCGAACCGGTGGGTGTATTGAGAATAACATTGTTGCCATTATAAAGGTCGAGAACGGCTTCTTCTTGTGAGGGGTAGAGCTCTACGCCTTTGTGTGCGGTGTAGGCAAGGAAGCGATCGAAAGCTTTCTCTGTACTGTAGACTTCTTCCCTAAAACTGTATTCGAGGGGGTATTGTGTCATGTGTGTCTCCAGGGCGAGAAACAGACTATCGCCCGCATAGACTTCTCCCTAACATATCCGTTAGTGGCTAAGAAGCCTTATTTCCCTGAAGAGCTTTCTCAATGATCGCAAGTTTTTCTCGGGCCTTGGTAAAGTCGGGGTCGAGTTTGAGGCATTCGATCAAAAGTTCCTTGGCTTTGAGGAGGTCAGACTGCGTTTTGAGGTTGAGATGGGAAATCGCCATATTGAAGAGAATTCAGTGATTTTCGACGTTTCCTGGAAAAAGGTGGAGTGCCTTTTCATACTCTTTAATCGATTCATTAAAGTTACTGTCTTTGGAAAATAGGACACCTTTGTTGTTGAAATGTCGAACCAGTTCTTTGGGAGTGGATGTCGACTTGCAGAAATTTTGTGCATGACCTTCAAAGCCAGCTTTCAACAAGCGCTCATACATTGAGAATTTGATATCCGGTTTTTCAGGGTTGACTTCGAGCAGTTGCCCCATTTTCTCAATAGATCTATCGGGCTCATTCAATTGCAAATACATTTCTGCCATGTTGTTTATGCGTTCGATATTCATCGGCGCAATGCGATCAGCCAATTCGAAGTTTTTTTTAGCTTCCATTAAGTTGCCGTCTTCGAGGTTGAGGCAACCGAGTTCATTGTGATACTTGATCGTGTTCGGCTCGCTGGCTGACAAAGTCTCTAGAAGCTCTTTAGCGCGGGGCCGATCCCCGGCTTCCCGGTGAATGAGGGCACTTTTAAAAACACCCTTGGATCCAAGGGGTTCAAGGTTTTTTTTGGCAAAGTCCTTAGCTCTATCGAATTTCTTAAGTTTGAGGAGTGGCTCCAGGATCTTGGAGTCGACTTCATTGAATTTTTCTCTCTGTTTACTTCTCTTAAAAGCTCCGACGAGAGAACTCAGCATGATGGGGAGGGAGACGGGTTTTTCGATAATAATGATGTCTTCGAGTTCATTGACGAGCGCAACGCCGCCTGAGCTCTTTTGTCGGGAGACAGCGACGATGAAACCGACGTCGCGTTTGATCACAAGTTCGTGGTTGCGCCATTTTTGAATGAGGGCTGTGGCTGGTAAACCGGGAAGTTCCATTTCGATAATAGCGACATCGATCTTGTTTTGGTTAAAGAGATAAAGCGCGTTCTCCCAGGTGGCTGCCGTGACGACTTGAATCTTTTGAGCTTCAAGTTGCTGTTTAGAGCTAGCCAAAAACAGATCATCGTGATCGACGATCAGAACTTTGTGTGGTAATACGTCTGTCATTCTCGATTGTTCCCGCTGTAGCTTAAGGATGATCTGTTTAATTATATCTTATCGAGGTCTTCCTCAGAACTCTTTAACTTTAAGGGGGGATGCAAAAGAATGCGTTTTGGTAAACGAGAGACTCTCTGCAATTTATTCAGGATCGATCTGCCGATAATTCAAGCTGGAATGGTGTGGACTGCCGGGGCAAAGTTAGCCGCCGCCGCTGCGAATCAGGGTGTTTTGGGGGTGCTCGGCGCTGGATCTATGTCACCGGACCTTTTGCGACACCATATCCGCAAGGCGCAGTCGCTAACACAGCGATCGTTAGCCGTAAACATCCCCCTGCTCTATCACCAAACCGAGCAGCAGATCGACTGTGCTTTGGCAGAAGGTATTGGTATTTTTATCACTTCGGCTGGCAGCCCCAAGACTTATACGCGCCGTTTGAAAGACGCTGGGTGCTTGGTCGTGCATGTCGTATCTAGCCCTATGCTTGCCAAAAAGTGTGAAGATGCGGGTGTGGATGCCATCGTAGCCGAAGGTTTTGAGGCGGGCGGTCATAATGGGCGTGATGAGCTTACAACGCTGGTTCTTATACCTGAAATTGTGAGGGCGGTAAAAATTCCGGTCATCGCCGCGGGGGGGATTGCGTCAGGTGCGGCGATCGCCGCGGTATTTGCACTAGGGGCTCACGGACCTCAAATTGGGACGCGCTTTGCAATCACGCAGGAATCAAGCCTTCATGTGGCCTTCAAACAGGCGGTCGTGGATGCCACGCCTGATGCCACGATGTTGTGTATGAAAAAATTGGTGCCGGTGCGGGTTTTGAAGAACGCGTTCTATACCCAGATTAAGACCCTCGAAGACCAGGGTGCCTCAGTTGAGGATCTTAAATCCATGCTTGGCAAGGGTCGTGCAAAAAAAGGGATGTTTGAGGGAGACCTCACAGATGGTGAGCTTGAAATCGGTCAGGTGAGTGGTGTTATCGAGGATATTCCAAGTGTTGCGGAGCTCATTGCACGTCTCAAAAAGGAATATGCAGAAACGCTTCAAGAACTAGCAGGGTAGGTCATGTTGGAACAGCCAAGACGTATTAAGCGTGGATGGATGAATTTACGGGTGAGCCAAGTCATTCATGAAACATTGGACACCCGAACTTTTTATTTTGTGGATCATGAAGATGGGGGTAGGGCTTTTGACTATAGACCCGGCCAGTATCTGACCTTTCGTTTCGACGAACTGGGACCGAAACCCATTGCGCGTTCGTATACGATGTCCAGCTCTCCTTGTGAGTCCGACTATGTGGCAGTCACCATTAAGGAAATGCACAAGGGCGTAGTCAGTCAGTTCTTTGTCCAGGATGTCAAAATTGGAGATGTTCTGCGTGCCCGTGGACCGATTGGCAAATTTTGCTACTTTTCTGGGCAAGACCAGGAACATCTTGCCATGATTGCGGCAGGAAGTGGCGTCACACCCTTTACCAGCATGCTGCGAGAATACGCACCGCACCTTGGCGAAGAAGGCGCACCTAAGCGGATGACCCTTCTGGTCTCCTATCGTTCGACCGATGACCTTATCAATTGGGACCTCTTGCAAGAGGTCAGCAAGGTTCCAGGTATTCGCATCGTAACGACCCTATCGCGTCAGGATGCTAGGGATCTTGGCTTTTTATATAAACGTATCGATGCGGACATGCTGAGGTCTGTTTTCAGTGAAGACTTGAGCAAG
Organism: Deltaproteobacteria bacterium; assembly: GCA_003136475.1. Classification (GTDB taxonomy): domain Bacteria; phylum Bdellovibrionota_B; class Oligoflexia; order Oligoflexales; family Bog-1112; genus BOG-1112. The sequence goes on along the minus strand of PLEQ01000210.1, from coordinate 6,115 downwards.
ACAACCTTCATGACTTGTGGCCCGCAAGAAATGATGGACCTGTCAGCCAATTTTTTAAAAGAACAGGGTGTCCCACCTCAATGTATTAAAATTGAGTCTTACGAAACGGCTTAATTTTAAAATCAGATCCCCTGACCGCCTGCGCTCCGCTTCGGCGTGGGGATGGAAGAATGCAAATGTCAGATGAGTGCTACGCAGCGTAGCGTTTGAATTGTAAGCTGAGAGCCGATGCTACCGCCTCATAAGTGATGCTGCCATCAAAGACATTGAGGCCTTTACGGAGAGCAGGGTTCTCGCGCAAGGCGCGTTGCAGGCCCTTGCCCGCAAGTTCAAGCGCATAACTTAATGTTACATTGGTTAACGCATAGGTGCTGGTTTGAGGCACGCTACCGGGAATATTGGTCACTCCATAATGGATAACACCTTCTTCTTCATAAGTCGGTTCGTCGTGGGTAGTCGGTCGTATCGTTTCGATTGAACCACCTTGATCAATAGCGACATCAACGATGGCTGACCCGGGCTCCATCATTTTAACCAGCTGACGGCTGACAAGACAGGGGGCTTTAGCGCCAGTTACTAATACGCCACCGATTAGAAGGTCAGCGCGTGGGATGGTCTTGGCAATGTTTTCCGGGTTGGACATTAGTGTCGAGATGCGGGAACCAAAAATATCGTCAAGGTATTCGAGGCGGTTTTGGTTAATGTCGAGAATCGTAAGTTCTGCACCGAGACCGATCGCTATTTTTGCTGCGTTGATACCGACCGCTCCGGCACCAATGATGACAACACGGCCACGATGGACCCCAGGTACTCCGCCCAATAGGAGACCCTTACCGCCACTATGCTTTTCCAAACATCTGGCACCCACTTGCACAGCCGCACGGCCTGCAACTTCACTCATTGGTTTCAAGAGGGGGAGTGAGCCATCCGCCAATTCAATAGTCTCATAGCCAATAGCCCGAACACCGCGTTCCATAAGCGCATGGGCGAGGTCCGGCACTGCTGCGAGATGAAGGAAGGTGTACAGGATTTGTCCTGGGCGCATCAGGGGGTATTCTTGAGCAATGGGCTCCTTGACTTTCATGATCATTTCGGAGCGTTGCCAGACTTCTTCAGCCGTACTGACGATTTCAGCACCGGCTCGTAGGTAAGCTTCATCACCGATACCCTCACCAAGGCCAGCGCTTTTTTGTAAGAGTACTTTATGACCTGCCTGGCTTAGAACTTTGACTCCGCCTGGCACAATGGCTACGCGGCCTTCCCGAACTTTAACTTCTTTAGGAACACCCACGATCATTTTTCACTCCTTCAACTCAGATTTTCAACGTGAACTCCATGCCATCGTACGCAAATTCAACTTGCGTCGGTAACTTGGGTTGATCTCGCTCATAATCCACACTATGCGAAAGATGGGTGATAATTCCTTTGGACACACCCAAGGTTTCGAAAAGACGGATTGTTTCTGGCACGCTGCTATGAGTTGGATGTTCCTTAAAACCCACTCCACTTGCAATAAAAAACTTCACTTTGTTTTTCCATTGCTTGATGATCGCATCCGGAAAGAACTTGAAGTCCGTTGCGTAAGCGAAGGAGCCGATGCGAAAAGCTGAGGTCACGACGTTGCCATGCGGCAAATCGACGGTTTCAACGTCAAGATTACCGATTTGAAATTGAGGGTGAGTCATTTCATTGAGAATGATCTGCGGTTTGGTTCCGATATAACCGGTTTCTTTGAAGACGTATGCGAAACGCGTACGGAATTCTTCAACATGTCGGGGGTGAATCCAACATTGCACCGGTTTTTGGTTAAAGAAATAGAAGGCACGCAAGTCGTCGAGCCCGTGACAGTGGTCGGCATGGATATGAGTGTAGAGTGCGTATTCAAGATGTTGAACATTCTGTCGGAGTATCTGCGTACGAAAGTCAGGAGCCGTGTCGATGACTAGGTTTTGACCATTTCTGAGATCGCTCACCAGTATGGAGGCGCGTGTGCGTTTGTTATAAGGGCTTAGACTATGACAAACTTCACAGGGACAGGCAATCACAGGGACGCCAGTTGAGGTGCCAGAACCTAAGACTGTGACTTTTATTTCAGCATCTTTCATGTGTCGCCCAATGCTCTTTCAGTGCTAATGAATCGGACTGCTAGGGTCTATGATACGGTACCTTAACAGCTCTTTTGAGGCGAATTGTGCAAGTTCTAGTGCAAAAATATGGCGGAACTTCGGTCGGTACGCTCGAACNNGCCAGTGTCGCCCAGCATATCAAGGTGACGAGAGAGCGCGGGCAGTTCAAGCTTGTTGTGGTCGTGAGCGCTATGGGGACCTACACCGACGAGCTGATACAGATGGCTAAGGCCCTTCATCCTGGGCCGCCTAAGCGCGAGCTCGATATGCTCCTCAGTGCAGGAGAGAGAATGAGTGCGGCGCTCCTGAGCATTTCCCTGGACCGGCAAGGTATAGCAGCCATTTCTCTCACGGGCTCCCAAAGCGGCATTTTGACAGACTCTGTGCATGGCAATGCGCGCATTACCAAGATCTTAGGTCACCGTATCCGTGACGAATTGCAAAATCATGATGTTGTGATCATCGCCGGATTTCAAGGTGTGAGCCCGGTGACGAAAGATGTGACAACATTGGGCCGTGGTGGCTCAGATTTAACGGCGGTAGCGCTCGCGATTGCGCTCGAAGCTATAGGCTGTGAGATCTACACCGATGTCCCGGGGGTTATGACGGCGGATCCTCGGCAGGTTCCGAATGCGCGTGTGTTAGGCTCGTTGTCTTGGGAAATCATGGGCGAATTGGCAAGTGCTGGCGCTAGCGTTGTACACCATCGCGCAGCATTAGTGGCGCAAAAATATAAGATGCCTTTTGAAATTCGCTCCAGCCAAACACCCGATAAAAAGGGTACGCGTGTTGAAGGACAAACTATGGAAAACCCGCAAGTCATCGCCGTTACGAGTAAGGCGGATCAGTCGCTGGTGCGCTTCGTTGTCAGTCCCGAAAAGCTTGGCACTAGCCTCCTCCACCAAGGTCTTGCCTGGCTATGGCAGAATGAGCAAGCACCCACCATTTACCGATCTTTCAACGCTGACCAGGGCTTAGTGATCGAGACAGTTATTGATGCCAGTCTAGCTGCGTCGTTTATCGAGTTTGAAGAATCGTTAGCCGCAGCAAAACAAGGTGCCGTGCAGGGGCAGGCCATCGAGCGCAGCCTTTCGGTAGTCACCCTCGTCGGCATAGGCTTTCGCAACGCACCCGAAATCGTTCAGAAAGTTTTACAATCTTTCGTGCATATGCCAAAAGTTTTCGAAGTCAAAGATNNACTCGATTGTGATGAGTGTTGCCACCGAGCAGGAAAAAGAGTTCGTCAATAAGCTGCACGATATTTTCTTTCCTGCGCAAGAGCCCGTTCCCGCCTAAGGTAGGCAGTCGCTTTCGACGGCTCGGATCTCTTGTTCACGAGCACCGCTGAGAACCTGAAAAGCCTTAAGGTAAGCAAGCCGTGAGCGGTCTTTGTTCATACCTCGAATAAGGATCGCTAAGGTCTGCAGATAGCGCGGAAGTTCACCCTTGAGCTGGCGGACCACTGCGAGATAAAGGGTTGCAGTCTCCTCTTCCATCGCAACAGTTTCGGCAAACGCTTGGTCNNCAGCAGAATTTGGCCATTGATCGGAACCAGTGGCTGGTTCGCAAAGTGGATACCCGGGAAGCGTGTATTTTGCGAAGGAAAAACGAGTACCTTCTGTAAGTTCGAGAAGCCCACCAAGACTATAACTTTTTCCGTAGGACAGTAGAGATGCAGAGACATTAGCTTCGTACCTCTGGCTCGCAGTGGGGGAGAGGATGCCGAGTCAGGTCCTGAGGCAAGGCATAGGAGTAACCAGGGACCAGGCGGTCGACAATTTGTCGGGTAATAAGATTTAAAGTTTCTAAAGTGCCCTGAGAATGCAGTGCAACACTTTCCATTTCAGGTGCAAAACGGGGATTGAGCTCACGGCTCATGATCGATAGCGGAATCGTCATCTTCTCATCGCGTTTGTTAAATTGGATGACATGAGGCAGTTCGCTAAGGAGATAGCCCTCTTCCTTGAAGAAAAAATGTGCGAGCTCCAAACTTTCACGATTATCCAAGAGACGTTCTAAACGTGAGTCTGCAACAAACACAAAACCGTCGACTTCTGTCAGCAAGATTTTGCGAAGAGCCTCAAGCGGCAGCTTGAGGTCGAAGGCAAAGATATGCAGTTTGAGATCGCGCTCGACAACTTTACCGGCGCTAAGGGGTATAAAATCAAAAAACGCACTGCTGTCCTCGCTGCCACCAAGATGATGAGTTCCTGTCTGAATGGCCTCGGAACTTAACTTGAACAGGGAGCGAAGGTTTGTTGTTTTGCCAGCAAATTTGGGACCCAGATAGAGGATTTTTGCACAAAGTTCTTTGCTATCCCTATGTATCGCAACCATCGCGCAATCCTTTCACCAAAGGCCTAGCCTGTTATAGATAAAAAGTTCCAAATGTCCCATCGCAAGGCGCGAAGAAGACTGTTCTCTGCTCAATCTTATAGGTGGATCTCGGTTTTATCAATCCGGCCGCCAAATTCGCTCAGAATGGCTTGAGTTACGGGTGCTTGGTGTGCCTCGAGCTCAAGTTTCTTGCGGAGCTCAGCCTCTTTCCGATGTTTTTGTTCGAGTAGCGATTCCGGCAAAGGCGTTTGAGGAGTGTTGGCAACCATGACGGATTTGTCTCGCACGTCAAAGGTGCCTTTGAAGTCAAAAAGTTCCACAAACAGCTGGCAAAACTTTTTTTGAGCTTCGGGTTTTAGAATTTCTTCACCCACGAAGCTTTTGGGATCGACAGCTACCGGTATCTTTTTAGCAGAAAATTCAAGAGGGGTGAGTTCTTCTAACTTGCGTCCTTGAAAGGGACTGAGTTGCTTAGCGCGAACTATAAATTGCTCCCAAGTGTCTGGCATGCAGCGTTCAACCGGGGCTTGCGGTACGACGGGAGCCGGAGGGGATGTTCGGGGCACGGTCTTGGTTGGCAAATGGGAACTGCTCGGCATGTCCGGATGCGCGGGGGGGCGAGCGATTGGGGCTGATGGCTTAGCGTCGGTTTGGGAGTGTGCCGCTAGGTGGTTTTTTAAGCACCACTCGAGACAGTAGTTTTCAAAAATAAAACGGTCGAGCCAAGAGCCGTCCAGTTCTTTATTACATTCGATCAAATTATGAAAAAGTTCGTGAAGGTTGCTGCCCGGGGCTTTTTTACCGATGTCTTGGAGTTGTAATTTATCTTCGTCGCTCAGTTTTGCGAGAGTATCATCACTGATTTTGGGCCCGAGCGTCTTTAGAATCATGGCATGCCGCAAGTACGAGGCAAGGTTGCTCACCACGCTATCGAATTCTACACCCTCTTGGTCGAGTTCGACGATGAGGCGCAAGCAGTCATTGGCACGTTTTGCGAGGAGGGCGTCCAAGAGATTTATAAAGAATACGTTCGATAAAGAGGTCAGAAGAGGTGTGAGGCTTTCTCGGGTCACTTTGCCAGCACCTAAGGCGATCACTTGATCCAAAAGCGTGAGCGCATCTCGCACCGAGCCATTCGCTTCTTGCGCGATTATGGGTAAGGCCTCGTCATCGAAAACGATGTTTTCCTTGACCAGAATCCTACGCAGACGCTGGTGGATGGCATGGGCGCTGACGCGTTTGAGGTAGAAAGTTTGGCAACGGCTGATGACGGTTTTGGGAACTTTATGCAGTTCGGTCGTTGCGAAAACAAAAATAACGTTGTGCGGTGGCTCTTCAAGTGTCTTGAGCAAAGCATTGAACGCGCTATTCGACAGCATATGGACTTCGTCGATAATATAGATTTTGTAGCGTGAACGCTGGGGAGTATAGCCGAGAGTCTCTTGTAAGGCTCGAATTTCGGCCACACCGTTATTGGATGCGCCGTCGATCTCTAAAACATCTTCGTGGTAGTTTCCCGATATAGCTTTACAGCTGTAACAGTGATTGCAGGGTTCAGGAGTGGGGCCGTTGTCGCAATTCAAGGCCTTGGCAAAAACACGTGCCGAACTTGTTTTTCCGATGCCTCGCACGCCTGAAAAAATAATGCCGCA
>PLEQ01000332.1 GCA_003136475.1 Deltaproteobacteria bacterium | reverse complement strand
AGCGCAAATGCCAATTTTATTGTATAATGTCTTAAACTAGGTAGCAAGGTGATGGCAGAGCTTTTGTGCTCTGAGGAAAGTCCGGACTCCATAGGGCTCGGTGGTGGGTAACGCCCACCGCTCGATCAGTCGGGTAGGGACAGTGCCACAGAAAAGAAACCGCCTGGACGATCTCCGGATCGCCCGGGTAAGGGTGAAACGGTGAGGTAAGAGCTCACCAGCATGAATGGCAACATTTGTGGCTTTGTAAACCCTATCCGAAGCAAGGCCAAAAAGGGGAACATTTCACTGGCCCGGTGGGTTCCTGGGTAGGCCGCTTGAGGGAGTTGGTAACGGCTCCCCTAGACAAATGGTAGCCTCCGTTTTTAAAACGAAGACAGAATCCGGCTTANNGGCTTACAGTGTATCTGAACTTTTATCCCTACTTTTTATCTAACTCCGCGCAACACGAATGATTTCATGCCTTTTCTCAATGTCGATATTTTTGATGATCTTCCTCTGCGTCTCGAAAACAGTGTAAATCCCTATCTTAAATTGCTGACGCAAACCCGTGCTGAAGATTCCCTGCCCCTCAAATTTGGTAAGGAATTGCAAAAATTTCGTGGTCACTGGCGCGAGTTTTTTTCCGCCAAACTGAATAAACCGGTCGATAAACTGATTCTCGAAATTGGTGTTCATACCGGTAAAGTGATCCGCAATCTTGCCGTCGACAACCCAGTTCAGGCTTTTATTGGGATGGACATCACTTTAAAACGCGTTGTTGTGAGTGCTCAGCGCCTCAAAGACGCGGGAGCAGACAATGCTCTGATTGTACTTGGGAATGCGAAATTCCTCTCGCGGCTTTTTGCTGAAAGGGAGCTTGATGGAATTGTTGTTTTCTTCCCAGATCCCTGGACCAAAAAGTCCAATCAGCTGAATAATCGTTTGATAAACCTCGAATTTTGCCAGCAGATGCAGCCGATTTTGTCCGAGCGCGGGTTTTTCTGGTTGAAAACGGACTGTCAAAATTATTTTAAGCAGACTCAAGCAAGCCTTCTAAGCCTTAATTTCAAGACGCTTACTGCTAATCCCTTCGGACAGCCCTATGAAAGTGTTTTTGAGCGCCGGTTTAAAGATCAAGGCCAAGCAAGCTATGATGGCACTTGGCAAAAAATTTAAGCATTCCTACACGGAAGGCCTTGCCTTCCATCGCGCCAGACCTGGAGACAGCGGGTCTTAGGAGCAAGTGCTTGGTCCCAAGGCAAGGACCGCGTAGGCAAGTTCCGCCTTTGAGCCCAGCTTCCTTTCGGAACGGCAAGAACTTGAGTCTACGTTTGCGCTTTCGCTAAGTTCGTTGGTATATTTTATATTACGAAGACTTGTGAATGCGAAATGAGGGAGGGTGGAATTAGAAACAAGACTTTACCTGAACCAATCCCTGATACGCTTTGCGCCGACCAAATGCTCGATTTTATGCGGAGTTTAAGCCAGGGTGAAAAAGATGGCGCAAAGGTATCCCCACATCTAAGCTCTCTGAATCGCCTTGGAAATTTATCGCCTGGGCCGTCTCTACGTATACGGCGTACCCCCTCTGATTCAGAGGCGAAGCTACGCGAATCCAGTCCGATTCGTTTTATATTTGAGAAAATTCCCAATGATAAAGATGAAAAAGAAGAAGAAAAAAGAAGCGGATAATACTTTGGCGGAGAATCACGAGCATATTGATGTAATCATTTCTCACCCCGAAAAGTTCAAAGTGCAGGTCCCTCAGATCAAACTTTTAAGTTCCATGATATGTCAGCTGCTTGGCTTAGAAGGCTGGGAACTTTGTATAAAGTTTGTCGAAAGCGACGAAATAGCCTATCTTAACAAGCTTTATCGTGCAAAGGATCGGCCGACAGATGTACTATCGTTTCCCCAACAAGAATGGCCAGCACCGGTTCGGGTTCATTCGGTGGATGCCAAACTTGCGAAGGACGCTTTCAACTTGTTAGGAGATATCGTAATTTCTCTTGATGAGGCGCAGAAGAACGCGGAAGAAATCGGACAGCAGCTCGATCGCGAAGTTTGTTTCCTACTTGTTCATGGTATCTTGCATCTTTGCGGACATGATCACATAAAAGAGTACGAAGAGATCATTATGCTCGATGAGCAAAAACTTATCATGAGCTCTTTGTACGACTCTAACGCTGAGCCGTTTTGGCAAGGTTGTGTTAGGGTCAGCGAATAACCATTGGGAGTGTTTTTTAAAATTTTATGGGTCCATATATAGTCATCCTCGGATGTCTTTTTTTATCAGCTTTTTTTTCCGCAGCAGAGACTGCAATAACGTCTCTGGGAATTCTTAAGTCGAAGCATCTTCTTGATAGTGGTGGCAAAGCAGTCTCGCATGTCAAGTTCTGGCTGACCCACCCCGGTCGTGTTTTAACCACGATTCTGATTTTTAATACTGGTGTCAACATTCTTGCCTCGTCCATCGTGACGGAACTTGTCTATGAGCGCTATCAAAATGGTGCCGTTGGGATTGCAACCGGTGTCACGACCTTTCTGGTTCTGGTATTCGGAGAAGTTATCCCCAAATCCTTTGCCAAGGCGCATTACGAAAAGCTGGCTATTGTCTTCCTGCGCATCATCATCGTCATCTATTATGCCACCTATCCCCTGATTCGCTTGCTGTCCGGCTTTGCCGACCTTGTTATTCGTATCGCTTCTAAAGGCCGTAAACATACTCCGCTCATAACAGAGGAGGAGTTGGAATTCATCGTCAGCGAGGGAGAAAAAGCTGGAGTCATCGGTGATCTTAAGAAAAATATCATCGATGGGGCCTTTGATTTTGACGAAACTAAAGTTCGTGAAATTATGACACCTCGGACAGATATTAAGGCCTTTGGGATTGATACGCCACTCGCTGAAATGATGGCAAGAGCTGTGGATACGGGATACTCACGGTTTCCGGTCTACCGAAATCATGTCGATCACATGGTTGGAATGATCCTAGTGAAGGACCTGCTTTGCCAAACTGTTTGGCCGAAGCAAGGCCATGTGACCGCCAAAGAAATCATGCGCGAAGGACTTTTTGCGCCCGAATCCAAGTCGATCATGGCAGTCTTTAAGGATCTTAAGCGCACAAAAAGTCATATGGCCATTATTATCGACGAGTATGGGGGAACTGCAGGAATTGTCACCATGGAAGACATTCTTGAAGAGATTGTGGGAGAAATTCAGGATGAATTTGATGTTGAAGAAGCCAAGATTCTTCAAGTTAGTGAAAGAGTTTTCGATGTGTCCGGCTCTCTTAACTTGGATGATTTTTTCAAGTTCTTTAAATTGAGCGAAGAAGAAATTCTAGAGAGAGATCAGGATGTTGATACGATTGCAGGCTGGGTTACCCAAGTGATCGGGCAAATTCCGAAGGTCGGGCAAAATGTGAGTATGGGGAATTGGAGTCTTGAAGTCCTCGAAGTCAAACACCGGCGTATTCATCGTGTACGTGTGCAAGTCACGGAGCGAGAAAAAGTTGTCGAAGACTAAGCTAGGCGAAGGTCTTGCTGTCTGAAGGNNACTTGGCAAAGGCTACCGAACGACGGGCTTCTGCCTCTAAAGCATCTATCGCACGACGCCAGTTTTCCAATTGCGAACACACCAAAATCAAATCAGAGCCAGCAACAACGGTATCGATGATGGCTTCTTGCCAAAGTTTGGCGTCTTGAGCAATCGCTTTCATATTCATGTCATCACACACGACGAGACCCGTGAACTTCAGCTGATCTTTTAAAATTCCAGAAATAATTGTTTGAGAAAGGCTTGCCGGCTTGGGATCAAGCTGGGGATAGGTGCAGTGCGAAACCATGACCATCTTAGCTAACGGCATAAGTTCTGGATACGGCGCCAGTTCTCTTTGAAAGAGTGTGTCACGGCTGGCGTCGATAACGACTTTCTCATGGTGTGGGTCGCTTATTTCGCTACCTTGGCCGGGAAAATGTTTGAGGCATCCCATGACTCCATGGGACTGCATACCGGTCAAAAATGCTCCTGCGCGTGCAATAACTTGTGAACTGTTAACGCCAAATGCGCGGTCGCCTATACCCTTGTTGATCGGGTTGGAAAGGATATCGACGACCGGGGCAAAGTTGACATTGATGCGAAGCTTGAGAAGCGCCTGTGCCACTCTTTTCCCGTAAGCCTCCAGTACCAAGGCTTGCTGAGCCATGCTGCCCTGGTCCAGAGCTCTTATAGCACAGCCTTCATTGGGGAAAGGCGGAGGCAGGCGGCTTACCCGACCACCTTCTTGGTCAATCGCAATAAACAGAGGCATATTCTCGTTACGTGCCTCGTAAAGCGGCGTGATCAGTTTGTCTGGAAGAGAGCCAAACTCTGCAGAAATATTGCGTTTGAAAATTGTGAATCCGGGGATTTTTTCTCTAGCAAAAAAAGCAATCTCATCTCTGTTCGGAGTTTCCGATTCCAAAGACCCGACCACAATAGAAGCTGCGGCCTCGCGCATAGAGTTATTCGTCGATAATTTGTAAAATGTAACGCTTGGAGTGCTTTGCAGCGGCACAATTGAGTATCGTGCGAATAGCGTCGGCTGTGCGACCCTGACGCCCTATGACTTTGCCGATGTCTTCTTTAGCAACTTTGAGCTCGATGATGTTTGTCTGGTTTCCTTCAATCTCATTGATGTCGATGCGTGATGTTTCATCGACCAGAGCTTCGGCTATGTAGGATACCAGCTCCTTCATTGAAACTTCTTTTGTCTTTTCACCCATTGTCGTCATCCGTTTCATGGCAAATTCAACAAGTTAACACTAAACACCTAGAAAAGAGTGCTAGCTCCTCCCTGCTCGTGGTCTCCGCAAGACCTAGCTAGATGGATTTACTAGTTAAGAGTTTATCGGAAAAATATCCACAAGGGAAGAGGTTAGGCAATTATGTTGCATAACAATTAAACAAATTGCAAGTCTGAAAGATCATATATGAAAGGGATATTTCTCCAATACGCGAGCTGAACAAAGTCATCTATTTTAAGGCCAAGAGATTGCAGATGATTTTTGAGTTCAAAAGTCCGCATTGCAATCGGATTCCAATGCGAGGCAAGAGTTGAATATCGCAGGTTTCCTAGCGGGCTTACTAGCACCTTGATGCTCTCCACCTGCATAAATTCAAAAGGAGGAATCAATGGCAATCGGGAGTTCGCAATGACTTGCATTGCATTCTGCCAGGCTCGGAATTTTGGATTTTCCTGAGTATCAATTTTTACAGGGATTCTCACAACAAGGTCATCTTGCGATAGCGCGGACGACGCCCTCCATGCAGTAAAGTGCTGCCCCTCCCCCAATCGCCTAAAAGAAGTAGGATCTATTCTGCCCGTGATGAGAGTTTGGCACTGTTCTTCTAAAAAACTCCTGTCGTAGGAGCGATAGAAAGCCTCTCGGAGAGTCATGCAGTCGCTCTTCCGTTTTTCATCATCCGATAGCTGTGAGATTTGTGCGGTCATTTTGTAGAAAGTTTATACAATATCGACAAAGAAATTAACCTTTCGGTACAGAAGAATTACAAAATAAATATAACATGCTGCTTACATAGAAAAAATACACTAGCTCCGCAACGGTATCACTTGGCACGTTACTTGATACCTTTGCGGATACATCAAGAAGGGAGCAACCATGGGTCACAATGACGCCCTTGAACAAAAACCTACCGCACCGGTTATCCATCTCCAGGATTTTCGTTCTACCGAAGCCTCCCCATCGCATCGGGAACGCCCTCCGGATTTCAACCAGCTGATGCAGAAAAATCGTAAGAATCAGGAAAGGTTGAAGAGCGAACGCACCAAGGCAAACCTCTCCGTTATCCGCAGCCTTAAAAAGTAAATAGGGAGACGACTTTGAAAACGAACCTATTCAGCTTGGAATTATTTCGAAATAAAAGGGATGGAAAGTTGTTCTTTGCGCGCAACCGACAACCCTTGCAGGGCGGGAACTCTGCGACGAGTCAGCTGCTTTGCGATCAAATTGCAGAACTGCGAGAATGCCTAAGACGTCTTGAGGCAGTTTTTAAGAGCTAGTCGAGATCCAATAGTTCAATAACGTGCGCTAACTCGCGGAATTTTTGATCATAGTCAAGCCCATAGCTAACCACAAAGACGTCATCCAATACAAATCCCACATAGTCGATAGTTGTAGCAAAATCTTTCATCTTACTCGGCTTCACAAAGAGTGAGCAGATTTTCAACCGCGTAGGTTTATGGTCGGCAAGAAACTTCAACAGCGCTTTCATCGTGGTGCCACTATCGATAATATCTTCAACGAGTAAAACGTCTTTCCCTGCAATGTCACTTGCTAAGCCTTGAGTGATATTAACGATCCCTGTCGACTGAGTTTTAGAGTATGATGAAGCACCCATGAATGCGATATGGATTGGCATCTTCAACTTTCGAACAAGATCCGCAATAAAAATGAAGCTTTGCTTTAAGACGCCAATGATAACTAAGGGCTCTGCTTTAGCAAAGTCCCGGTTGATTTCTTGAGCGAGGATTTCAATGCGTTGTTCGATGTCTGTGTCGCTATAGAGGAGCCGAAATTTTTGTTGCCCAAGCCGATTTGCAAGTTCCACTTCTGTTTTCACGTAAGTCCTTATGTCGAATTGGCGAAACTGTTACAGCTAACAGTTTGCAAAGATTTCTAATCGCCGATATTATTGACTTTTCTAAAAATTCGTGCAATATATATAAGCTCGTCTTTTTGCGAAAAAATCAATTTTCAAATTGATCTCCACGGAAGTAATAAAAATGGATGAATTTAGAAATAATAAAATAAAACGCCTCCCTCCATCCGTTATCAAGGATATAGAACTTAAAAACCAAGCTCGTCGTCTCGCCAATTTAGCTCCCATTAAGATCAAGGTGCGAACCTGCATTGCCTGTCACCAACTCTTCGAATCAGCTGGCAACCGTACGTGTGGCTGCAATACGCGAAGCACAGGTTTCATTGCCGGGCGAGAGATCATTTAGTTAGCAAAAAGCGTGTCTTACTTTATTTATGCTTCCTCCGTGTTGTGTTGATTTTGCATTCTTAAGCTTTCGATTCTGCTACCGAATACTCCCTATAGGAGTTGTCATGGAGACGGTGCGTTTTCCCGCAAAACCTTTTTATGTGACGTATAAGGATTTTCATACAGACAAGCTGATGAGAATTAAACGTCGTCCTCCTCAAGCGAATCATTCCATGCTGCCCACCGATATCGTCGAACTCAAAACAACTAAAAATGATGATTGGCAAGCTGGAGACAGCGAAACCATCAAGCATGTGAGTTACCGCAACCCGAATATTTTACAGTTAGAAAATGATAGTGGACAGACAACTTTCGTCAGAAGTGATGTGGTTCTCTTAAAAGAACAAGTAGCGGACCGAGGTGTGCCGAGTGTCGATGACTTCAAGCGCAACAAATATCTGTTATGGCCTTAATTCGTCGGACACTCGCTGGCTTCTGGAGAAATCTCAGTCGCTTTAAAGTTTTTTAACAAGAATCGCGTCGTTGCCCACCCCACGAGGGCTTCATTTTTTTCATAGACCTTGGCTCGGTAAAACTGTTCGCCATTGCCATTGGGGCCAGCGTCCCACGGAGCTCTTTCAAATTGCATACTGGTTTGGGATAGCGACTCTCTTTTGGATATTCTCGACCAGATCGTCTGATGATTGGGGCATCGCGCGAGTTTCTCGATGACAACTTGTTGAACGTTCGGTTGAAACTGTAGCTGGAATCGAATTGTGGAGCCGGCTTCAAAGATCGCTTCGTCTGCAGCAAAACTAAAGGATGTTTCGCCACTAAGGCCAGTCGGAGAATGGATATAGGACGCAAAAATACTCGCGTCAAAGTCATGAATTTCTCCCCAATGCGAAAGACCGTTCGCGATTGGCGAGCGGAATTTGAGGAATTTGCCGACTTGCGAGCATTCATCGTTTTTAAAGGGCGCTTTGTCTTTATAATCAGCGGCTATTTGGTTGCAAATGTCGCTGACCAATTCCCCCAACCTCTGGAGTTGCCATTTGCTTGCCCATAGTGGGTTCGCGTCGGTGCGGATAGCGTTGACAATTTTGCCGGAAGGACCCGTCAGCATGATAAAGATTTTGTTTTGAATTTCGCTAATCCCGTCGGGGCCAATGGTATGCAGAGGCGTTTCATGGGTGGCGAGTTGCAGAGGGCTATCGACGATGTGATCGTCGGAAGGGATCACATAGTGCGCTTGCATAGGTAGCGTATTGCGTTCATTGCTGATGATAGATAGGCAAGCCGAGAGCGCGAACGGGCAGTGGATCACTTCTATGCCGGTGGGAATGGCATCTTTAACAGCTGCGGATTGATAAATCAGTGGCAGGAAAGTCGCAGATAAGACCNNTGGGAGACGAGTCGAAAGTCTTTTGCGGCAAGGATCGGCGATTCTTTGGTGAATTTCAGAGGGTTCTTCTCTTCGGCGTCCTGCACAGTAAAACCTGTATTGAGCAGCTCTATCAATTCTTTGGCGAAAAGCGCTTGCAGGTTTTTTTGTGGCGGTTGGGTCTGACGAG
>PLEQ01000135.1:1607-16675 GCA_003136475.1 Deltaproteobacteria bacterium | reverse complement strand
CGCCAGGCTCACCGATCAGTATAGGATTGTTCTTTTTCTTCCGACCGAGAATCTCAATAACTCTCCGCGTCTCATAATCGCGTCCTATGACCGGGTCTAAGTCGCCACGTTCCGCAAGAGCCGTAAGGTCCATGGTGTATTTGTCGAGGATTTCCGCAAGATCGTCCGGAATTTGAAAGTGGGAGCTGGCTTCTCTTTTTTCCTTCTCCTCCTTGCCCGCTTTCGGCTTTTTTTGCGGATCCGCTTTCGCTTCTTTTTTTTCACTCGCGCTTTTTGTGGAACGCGTAGGAGGCGAAATTTCCTCGCGTACAGAAAAACTTTCTTCGTCCTTTATAAATTTCTTGATGACATCCGAGTGATGGGTCAAACATTCCCAAAGCAGTTTTTCATCAACAAGTTCTTTGCCAGCTTTGGCCTCCGCTTCATCGAGCGCCTTATCAAGTCGGAGGCCGAATTCAATTTTCACTTCACCATAGACACGCCTAAATTTGGATAGATGTTTTTGAAGCTCGTGTTGCAAACGGGAATTAGCATTTTTTGGCAACTCAATTGTTTCGGAACGCAGGATTGCGAGACCAATGTGCTCAATTTCTAAAAAGCGATGACCAAAGCTACGCGCATATTGCAAGCCTTGATGGAGAGCTTTCTGACAAAGAAATCCGTAACGTGAAACATCCATGATTTCTCGAGCCTATACTAAGCAATCGATGTCTGACGACTTTATCGGAAAAACTGAGGATTTCTGAAGTTTTGACCAAAATTATTTTTCACTTATTACCGTTTGAAAAAGTGCGAGCTTCATCTCATCATTTTTGAGGGCTAGAAGGATCCAATTGCATCCCGTTATATTTTAAACGCAGGTCTTTCAGAATTTGCTCTACCAAATTGTCTTCTTCTTCAGTGAGATTGCCTTTGGTTTTTTCCTGCAGCAGCTCAATAATCCGAATGTTTTGTTTGGCGAGGGGTAGATTTTTCTCACCGATATTGTGTCCTTCAACTTCGCCCTGCCCTATGTAATAGAGAGCAGCTGATGAAAAACCTAAAATGAGACCGCTAAAGTCTACGTCTGTCATAGAGTCCTCTTGCAAATGTTTTTTTGTCACCATGATTGTATAAGCCTCAAGTTTTGGATTTTTCCGCCATCCCTTAAGTTATCGCGAAATTACGATAGATCCTCAATAGAATCCAAACTGCAGCGCTATGCGCTAAAAATTCTCTGCTTGCCCGTGAGTAAAACCTGAGGCTAACTTGACAAGTCTTAGTATCTTATGGCAGGAGAGTATACTTCTTCCTTGAATGGGGATGTGGTGAAATTGGTATACACGCTAGACTTAGAATCTAGTGCCGAGAGGCGTGGGAGTTCAAGTCTCCCCATCCCCACCACCGACTAGATTCCAATGCTGCACATAGGCTCTTAGTAATCGCCGTCTTTATTATTATTTAGACAGAGCTGTCTTTGCTTGTTCGGCAAGATTTGCGAAGGCTTTTTCGTCTTGAACAGCAAGTTCTGCTAAACAACTCCTGTCAATTTCAATATTGGCTTTTTTGAGCCCGTTCATGAACTGGGAGTACTTCAAGCCACAAGCACGAGCCGCGGCGTTAATACGCACGATCCACAACTTACGGAATTCGCGCTTCTTGACTCTTCTATCCCTATAGGCATATCGCAACGCCCTTTTTACAACGTGGATAGCTATCCTAAAGCGGTTCTTTCGGGAACCCCGAAACCCTTTTGCTAGCTTGAGTATCCGCTTCTTGCGTTGTCTTCCCTTTGGTCCTCTTTTTACGCGCGCCATTATCGATCCCTATTTAATCCTGTTTAATTATCGTAAGGCAAGCATGCGAGAATCAGTCCACGATCTGCCGTAACCGCGTATTTCGCTTTTTTGAGTCGATTCTTGCGTGCTTTTGATTTTTTTGTCGCCAAGTGCTCATGATTCACTCGGTCGAATTTAATCTTGCCTGACGGCTTTACGCGGAAGCGTTTTGCCGCAGATTTTTTTGTCTTCATTTTAGGCATGTTAGACCTTTTTAAAAGGCAGTTTGGTTTTCTAAACTGAATAAGATCTTGAGGTTAGGACTAGTATCATTAATCCCCAACGGGGGCAAGACAAAGATACAAGCTTCTAAGTTCGCTAAGACCGATGCAATCCTTGCTTCACTAAGGACGAGCTTCCAAGTTCGGTAGTACCAATGCGATCCTTCCTTCACCAAGAAGAAGGCCACTGTCTTGCAACGCATCGGTCCAGGCACCCTTTTGAACCATGAAACGATCCTCACCGATAACTTTTACCTGAATGGAGACGGGTTTTGCACCCACATATTTCATCAATTCTTCCCGCTGGGGCTCGACCAACCAGTGTCCCATGAGGTTCTTCTCATAGGCCTCCCGCGTCATCGATTCCACACCAAATAGATGAATGCCAGATTGATCCACAACCTGATACCTAGCCACGGGTTTTATTGCCTTATCTAGCCGCAAAATCAGGCCACTAAAACGTGGTTCTTTGCGCTTTTCGAGAGCGTCTTTTGCGAAATTTCCATCGCGGCGCGCCAAGGCCTTAGCAAGGTTACTTTCGAGCGAGACGCGAACGCTGCCATCATTGAAAAAAGAGGTTTGGTAGGGATAGGTATAGTGGGTAACGGCCTCACCGGCCTGAACGGCACTCCGGTCTGCGAGCTCGCTAGAAACACCCTGCCGTTTAAGTGCGTCCCGGTGAATTTCCGTCAGTTTATCCTGTGCATAAACTAGACCCTCACTGACTGCGCGTTTCTCGATATCGGCATAGGCGAGAGACTCGCTCCCCGACTCCGGCTTATAGGTGCCAAAAAACCGAACCTTCAAATTACCCCAATCTAACTCCAAGCGGTCGATTTGCTGAACAACGGGATCTGCCCGTATAATAGAGGTAGTACTCAAGCTGAATCCGACGCTGAGAATCAGCAAGGCCCTTTTGAACTTTTCCATGCACCGCCCCAAACTGGTTTTTCGTAGTAATTTGTTATATCAAACGTTAGATTAGATCTGTTGCACTCGCGCTTTTTTAAAAAGCACTACAAGGTTTATTTAGCACGAATCCCTCGATATGAACAGACTCCAAAAAAAGAACAGAGCCGAAAAACACAGAAAGGTTTCGTGACGTGCTTACACTCTTCATAATTTCGATCGCCTCTGGGTTTGTCGTATTCCAGCTTATGCTCATTCTACTTCCGATACTTGAGCGCAAAAGCAATTTTTCTCAAAAGAAAGAAGTATTGTCAGAGGCTCGCCAACAGTCTGAGACAATTTTGAGCGCTGCTTCGGAACAAATTACTGAGCGCATTAACGTTATGGGCGAAGAGCTCGACACTTTTCTCCTCCAGAAAAAAGAAGATCTTAAAATTGAGGAACGCGACCTAGCCCAACGCGAAGATTTTTTAACCAACGAAGTCCAACGGCTTGATCGTAGGGTCGATGAAATCCTAAGTCAAGAAAAGGCCGTGATGCAACTCAGAAGTGCCAAAAGCGATCACGAACAAGAACTTGCCAATGGGAAAAAAGGACTGATCCAAGTCCTTGAATGTATTTCCGAAATTGAAGCTCCAACCATTCAAAAGAATTTAGCCTTCGGGCTTGTGAACGACAAGCAGCTTGAGCTGCAAAAACTTACAAAATTTATGCAGGATGAGCTCTCCTCCTCTGCATCGAAGAGCGCACGCAGAATCTTGGACAGAGTGCACGCCCGCTATGCCCCAGAGTTTGTCTGGCCGAAAACAACGAATATTGTCGAAGTTAAGGAAAAGCGATTTCACTCCGCGCTTCTCACCGAGCCTTGCGCGCTGTTTGAAGAACTGCAAACAACATCAGGCGTAAAACTTATCCCATTTCAGCCGACTGATGATGCGCTTTTCATAAAAGTGGTAGGTGGATTTGGCATCAGTCGTGAGGCTGTACGACTTACCTTAGAGAAATTACTGGCTCAAGATCATTCGCAATGGTCGAAAGCTACGACCTTATTCTTGACGCAAAGCGCCAGGCTTGAAAACGAGGCTGCTCGATTGGGGAAGCGAGCGACTGAAATTTTAAAGATTAAAGATATTCATCCAGAATTACAAAAACTTGTTGGCTCTCTCAATTGGCGAACAAGCTATCGCCAAAATCAGTGGTACCATACAATAGAGGTTGCACAGTTCGCTGGCATTCTTGCTTATGAGCTAGATATTGACACGGATGATGCCAAACGTGTCGGCCTACTCCATGATATAGGAAAGGCTATTGACTATCGAATTGATGGAAGCCATGCTGTGATAAGCGGGGATTATGCCGATCGATTTGGAGAAAAACGATTTATCTGCGATACTGTGATGTCACATCATGCAGATATTATCGTGGAGTCCCCATTGGCTTTTGTCTTGCAGGCAGCTGACACCCTTTCGGGAGCACGACCGGGAGCACGCGTGAATCTAGAAGAAGGTTACCAGGTGCGCCTAACAGCAATCCATGATGTTGTGAAAAGCTTTTCTGGCATCCAGGATCTCGCTGTTATGAATGGTGGTCGTGAAGTGCATATACAGGTGCATAACGAACAGGTTACTGAAAAAGAAGTGAAGCCTTTAACTGAGGCCATCGCTCGAAAAATTGAACAAGAAGTAGCATATCCGGGGCAGATCAAGATTCTTGTAACACGAACCTACGAATCATCAGCGGTAGCATGATAAAATTCTACGTACAAAGAAAGCTCGACAAGGTCAGACTTCTCTTCCGTCTTCATAGATNNTTCTTAGCTCCATCCTTGAGGAATTCCCCGAAATACTAGAGGAGCAAGAGCTCTGGGCTCTCAAGGGTGTCGCTTTATACAAGCAGGGCAGGCTCCAAGCAGCGGCCGAGTTTCTCCAAGAGGTTGTGGCAAAAAACCCGCAGTCAACAGAGTTAAATCTCTGTCTGGCCGCCTGTCTGGCCGATGCTGGAGACTATGAGGGGGCTAAGAGAGCATCTCTATGCGTTCAAGGAACCAAGAGTATGGCAGAAGCGCACGCTGCTATGCGAGCAGCGCTTCATCTGGCTTCTGCGGACCTTCATAGCTTCTTCGGTGCCTACGATAGCGCCATAGGTGATTTTAATCAGTTGCAAGAACTCTCCGCTCCCTCTTTACGGACCGAGCTTGAATTTGCTCGAACTTGCATCGAAGCTAAACGATTCAAAGACGCAGCTCTCTTTCTAAAGAAACTTATAGAAAAACACCCCACTTCGATCGCTGGCCATACTCTGTTGGGTTTGGCCTTGTTTTCTGAAGGCAAGACTTCAAGTGCGAAGGATGCCTGGAAAAAAACACTCGAGTACAATCCCCATGCCAAAGACGCAAGAGTATTTCTGGATATTCTGAGTGTTGCCGATCGCTAATTGAATTTTCGACACCGATTAGGAGTCTCAAATTCTAACCAAGCGTTTTGACAAATTTTGTGAGCTCTATGTCATAATTGTCGACTCCTATATAGGGATACGAAAAACTATAAAGGGTATCCTCGAGAAACATGGCGTTGCGCAGGTATTGGAGTTTTCGGACAGCCATTCGGCGATCACGGAGCTTAAAAAAGACAACTATATCAATCTGGTTTTTTTGGATATCAGTTTAAAGAAGTCTGACGGCTTCGACGTTCTCACCTATATCCGCAATCGTACGGTTGCCTCTGATATTCCGGTACTTGTTGTATCCGGCGACGCTAGCAAGGAAAATATTGTAAAAGCTACCGATTTAGGCGCGAGTGGCTTCATTGTAAAACCTTTTAGTGCAGAAGCCATCGAGGAAAAAATTGAGGCTATTTTAGAAGCCTTCTTCTCCCCCTCGCTCTTTTTAAAAACGCTACGCAATGCTGATAAAAAGCTACTGTTGAAACAAAATGAACAAGCTATTGCGCTCTACCAGGACGCGCTTGCTATTGAGCCAGGCTCGATGCGGGCCAAGCATTCCATAGCTATCGCCCTCGGAAGTTCGGGAAAGACTAAAGCTGCAGTTGAATTGTTAGAGAAGTGTATTCTTGAAAACGCCTTATACTATAGAAACTATGCGAGGCTTGCTGATCTTTTTATACAGCAGAACCGACACAGGGATGCGATTACGGCCCTCAATAAAGAACTTGAGCTGAATCCCAAGCAGTCTGAACGTCAATTGACGCTTGCAAAGATGCTTCTAGCGCAAGGCGATACCGAAAATGCGATTGCTCGCTACCATTTTTCTCTCAAGGAAAATCCCAAAAATAAGAAAGCCTATCTTGGTATAGTCAGTGTTCTCTTAAAGAAAGCAGACCTCGATAAGGCGCTTTACTATTTAAAGCAATTTCGCAAGAACGACCCGAAAAATTCTTTGGCGCTCCGCATCGCTTTGAAGGCTTGTCTAAAAGATGGTCAGATCAAAAAAGCGGAAGACTTTCTAAGAAATGAACTCCGACGCAACCCACGCTCAGAAGATGCGCACTTGCTTCTCATCAAATTGTTTATTGCCGAACACCGCTATAAGGACGCGGAAAAGCAAATTAGCTCATTGATGCGCTCACATGTCGCTCATCAGGAAGCGCAAAAGCTCTTGGATTTAATCACCGAACAAAAAAAGAAAGTCCCTCTATCAGAGAAGACCTGATGAGGGACGGTATTGCGAGCCAGGGATTTCTTTACGTTCTACCCAACATGCCTGACTTACTTCTTAGCGTCTGGATTATCTTCATACTCCGCATCCACCACATTATCGTCGCCTTTGTGAGCACCTGCTGAGGATGGTTCACTTGCTCCTTCCGGACCACCAGCACCTTTGGCACCAGCTTGTTTGTATATAGTTTCGGTGAGCTTATGAAGTTTGCTTTCAAATTCAGTTTTGGCACTTTTTAAGACATTCAGATCTTCACTGGTGAGTTTAGTTTTGACGGCGGAAATCGCTGCCTCAAGCTCACCTTTCAAATCTTTTGCTACTTTTTCACCATTATCACGCAGCAGTTTTTCAGCTTGATAGACGAGAGAATCAAGGTTATTGCGCGTCTCGATAGTTTCCTTGCGCTTTTTATCATCTTCCTTGTGATCTTCACTTTCCTTCACCATACGATTGATGTCATTTTCAGAAAGCTTCGTCTCCGAGGTGATGACAATTTTCTGTTCTTTGCCAGTACCAAGATCTTTTGCATAAACAGACACGATNNGAACCGGTGATGGAAATCTTCTGTTCCTTGCCCGTGCCCATATCCTTGGCGGAGACGTGCAGGATGCCATTGGCATCGATATCAAAAGTAACCTCGATCTGAGGAACTCCACGCGGAGCAGGCGGAATATCAACAAGGCTAAACCGTCCCAGACTGCGATTATCCACAGCCATATCCCGTTCACCTTGTAATGCGTTGATTTCAACAGAAGTCTGATTGTCTGAGGCTGTTGAAAAAATCTGACCTTTACGCGTCGGGATGGTCGTATTGCGTTCAATAAGTTTGGTCATGATTCCGCCTTGGGTCTCTATACCAAGAGAAAGCGGTGTGACATCCAAGAGGAGTACGTCTTTTACATCACCAGCCAAAATACCCGCTTGAATCGCTGCACCTACGGCAACGACTTCATCGGGATTGACAGATTTATTTGGCTCCTTGCCAAAAAAGTCTTTGACCTTTTGTTGAACGAGCGGGATTCGTGTGGACCCTCCGACCAGAACAACTTCCTCAATAGCACTAATAGCGATACCTGAATCTTTTAAAACTTGCTTGCAGGGTTGAAGTGTTCTTTCGACAAGCGACATGATCATATTTTCAAATTCAGCACGTCGTAATGTTACGACAAGATGCTTCGGCCCTGTCTGATCCGCGGTGAGGAAGGGAAGATTGATTTCAGTCGACTGAGTCGATGAGAGTTCGATCTTAGCTTTTTCTGCGGCTTCTTTGAGACGCTGTATAGCCATAGGGTCTTTCGAAACATCGATCCCCGTTTCTTTTTTGAACGTATCGATTAGAAACTTAATGAGGATTTCATCGACATTATCTCCGCCGAGATGGGTATCGCCGTTAGTTGCAAGAACTTCCACAACATTGTCACCTACCTCTAGGAGAGACACGTCGAAGGTTCCACCACCAAAATCATAAACGATAATCTTTTCATTTTTCTTTTTATCAAGTCCGTAGGCGAGGGCAGCAGCTGTCGGTTCTGCAACGATACGTTTGACTTCAAGACCCGCAATGCGCCCCGCGTCTTTGGTCGCTTGCCTTTGGTCGTCATTAAAATAGGCAGGTACGGTAATCACCGCTTCACTAACTTTTTCCCCAAGGTATTCTTCCGCAGCTTGCTTCAATTTTGCCAAAATCTTTGCAGAGATTTCAGTCGGGCTAAAATCCTTGCCTTGAATTTCAAATATCGACGAACCGCTTGAACCTTCTTTCACTTTGTAAGGAACACGTTTAGATTCTTCGACTCTTTCTTTAAAAAGACAGCCGATAAAGCGTTTCGCAGAGAAGATAGTATTTGTGGGATTGATAACGGCTTGCCGGCGAGCTGCGGTGCCCACTAAAATCTCGCCATCCTTTGAAAAAGCCACCACACTCGGGGTCGTTCGCTGCCCCTCTGAATTTTCGATGATCTTGGCTTTTCCGCCTTCCATCACGGCAACGACAGAGTTGGTAGTCCCTAAATCGATTCCGATGATTTTCCCCATTATAGACTCCAGTTTTCCTAATAATTTTGGTGTATTTGGCCGCTGAACCCCGAAGGAACCTCCCAGTCAGGACCACCAATCGCTAACTTAAGTCCAAAGGCTCGGCTGTCAAGTTATACGGCATGGTAAAATGAATAAAAAAACGAGGCTAGCACCCATGCATGAACTCAGCTGTCCAAGTTGTAACGCATCTGCACAATATGAGCTAAAAAATTACCTACTTATGTGTCCATTTTGCTCTACGACCTTCGCTGTCGATCTCGCAACGGGAAGAAAGGACATACAGGCTGATCACTTTATCATCCCCAACGCCTTCGACGCAGCCCAGATTCGTAACCTCGTCTTTCGTTGGCTGAAAAGGATGCATAGCGACCCTAAAAATGTCGAGAGAGAGTATGCTGTTACGAATGTCAGTGGCTACTCTATTCCCTACTGGATTATTTCTCTGGAGGCCCACACCGTATGGAAAGGGCTCATCAAACGTCAGAAAATTTCTTTGGCGGAATTTAGCCCCTCGCCTTACATTTTAGAAACTGGACAATTTCGACGCAATTATCGCTGGGCGATCTCCGCTCGACACAATATATGTGAGCATTGGGAACTGGTTCAACTGCATGAGCCTAAGGAACCCGTGCGCGTCGCTTGGGATGGTTTTCCCCTCGATTCAACCCTCTCTCGCGGCCGGATCGACGCCGCCACTGGGGTCAAGACTTCAAAAGAAGACCTTGAAGCTGAACTCCCCGCCTACAATGTTCGGGAATATTTTGAATTCAAATACAGCAACGGACTGCCCATTCTTGCCATCGAGGTTCATGAAGAAGAAGCTTTGCGACGTGCTAAACAACATGTGGATCTCTACCATTTAGCCATTGCCAGTATGAACGTCGATATTCCTATAGATATTTGCTCAGAGTTGGAAATTGCGAGTGTCCAATTGATTCACCTGCCTTTTTGGCACGTGCAGTACATTTATCGGCCGTCGAATCTTTTGCGGTTCTTTCAAAAATCCGATCAGAAGAACGTTATTATTGAAGGCTATTCAGGGGGCGTCTTGAAAAGTGAACTCGCTCTTGTTCAACAAGATAAAATTCGCATAAATGCCATCGTCTGCCTTATAGCAGCGATTATGGCCGGTTTTTGTGGAGTGGTCTGGCATTTTGCGTTTTTCCTGGTCGCTCTCTTCTTCTTGGCCGTCTCTGCAACAAGTTTCTACCTTGCTGCGAGTAAAAATCAAAAAAAGGAGCTTGCTAACTCCGCCTTGTCGATGGCCAGCGACCCAGCAGCGAAATTGGGGACCACGGGCTAAGAAGCCTTCATTTTTGTGGCTGATGAAAAGAGGCGAAGAAGCAGAACCGTTCCGAGCAAAAAGCACAGAGCTCTGAGCCAGGGGAGATCTGTGATTTCAAAATACAGTCCTGCCAATGAATCGACCCACTCGCCTAACTTTGCCATTGTTCTCAAGAAAGCTTCGCTGAGATAAAAACACAAATCGCTGAGTCGCTTCGAAAGAAGTTCCGGAAAGAGCTGAAGAACACTGATAAACACCACAAAGGGAAACAATGGCACAACGATAATATTCAACAAAAATCCCACCAGGCTCACTTGCCCAATCAGACTGGCTATATACAGACATAAAGTAGGCTGACCGAGAAAGATCGCCTGCAAGGCCTGTGCCTTTTGTGAGGTAAAGGCTATAACAGTTAAATAGCTGATCCAGCTTAGTACGGCACTTAAACTTAGCAAGTCGAGAGGGAAGAGCACCGTTTGCAGAACAAGAGCCATCCCGATTNNCTATTAGCCAAGCGTAAGATGTCACAAAGAAGATAGAGAGGCCGAGCAGTAGAGATTTCAATACAAACCATGCCCGAGGCCCCAAAAAGCAAGCGGCATAAGCGCCTTGAAAGGGAATAAAGACCAGCCATAAAAGGAGCGTACTTAGAAAGCTAACGTGCAAGCCACTCACTACGAGTAAATGAAAGATCCCCAGTTTCTTAAAGGCCCCACTAAGTTCGGTGTCAAGCGAGTGTCGATCTCCCAGAAGTATCGAGTCGCTAAAACCACGCAAGGCCAAGGGCAGCTGCCTAATGCGTCTGTCTAACGCAACACGGATTTTTTTCAAGACAGAAGCTTGTGATTCACGAGTGAAATGCGGCTGAAAAATTCCCGAACTGGCGAAAAAAAGCGTAGGCTGGCTAGAATAGACGACATCACCTGTCTGTCCTGTAGGCCCGCTCGCTGTGACATAGAAGTAAGCTTTGGCGCTAGACGTGCGGACGAGCATGCCAACGCCTAGCGGAATTAAGTTTTTCCGCACCACACGCACATTTTCCAGAGCTTGATCGGGGAGGGGCGCACTGTGATTTAGGCCCCACACCCAAGCGCATAGAAAAATCAGAACTTGCTTGTGCTTCTTCCCCAAAACAAACACGAGGAGGGCTAGCAAGAGAAAGACTGCAATAGGATCGAAGAATTGCACAAACGCATCCGACAACCTACCAAGCAAGGTTCCGAAAACATAACCCAGGAGCCAACAAAGAAGACAGTTTCTAACCATGCCTCTGGTTAGGGCAAATTCCCAATGTCAGGAATTGAATTCTTTGGATGGAGACTTGGAGACGATGCGTCTAGGCAAGTGCTGTGCGTAAGTCGCTACTCTCATCAGCTTCTGTATTGAGCACAGAGTTTTCAAGGTGAGTCATAATTTTTTTAGTAAACTTAGCATGCAGGCTGTGTCCGTTCTTACAAAGGATGACCTTACCGACAAGAAAGCCGGGCAAAAGAGCGATATCCCCTAAAAAGTCGAGAATTTTGTGCCGAACAAACTCGTCGGGAAAACGCAAACCGTCAGCATTTAGAACTTTTTCATCATCGACCACAACTGCGTTATCAAGAGAGCCGCCCAGGGCAAGACCTTGGGCGTGCATGATTTTTACGCTTTCGAGGTGGCAGAATGTCCGAGCTTCGCAAAGTTTGAGAAACTCTTGCTGACTAAAGCGAAGACTTAGAGACTGTTTGCCAATCGACGCACTGGGAAAATCCACAGAACATAGAATGTCTAAATGTCCGAACTTTTCCGCTCCGGGCGAAGGTGGCTCGTAGCGTATAAACTTATCTCCCTCAATGACGTCTAAAGGTTCGGATAAAATGATCATGGGTTTGGCAACGTGTTGGATTTGCAAGCCTGCTTCGCTCAATTTGTCCACAAAAGGAGCCGCACTGCCATCCAAAATGGGAATTTCCCCGGCACTCACGCGAACGAGAGCATTGTCGATGCCTAATCCGAAAAAAGCTGCCATCAAATGTTCAATAGTCGCCACACTGTTGGGCGGAGTACCGATCGTTGTACTCAGGACTGTTGAGGAGATCGTGCCCGGGCAAGCCAGGATGGGCTCGGCCGACAAATCCATACGCTCAAAGAGAATTCCAGTCCCTGGACCCTGCGGTAAAACGACCAAGTTCACAAGACTGCCGCTATGAAGTCCCACACCGGCAAAATGAATTGGTCTCGTCACAGTTCCTTGAAATCTCTTCATCAAAAAAACCTCATTGCGCAGCGCAGTCAAGCGACAGACACTTTCTACTTCTTGCATCACCAGCAAAACACATACCAAAAATGGCTGCTTCTATTTCTAATAGATATTTCAATAAGTTACATGAAAAATAAAAACTGACTAGCGCAGGTCTACCGCAAAAGGTGGCAAAATTGCCACACATTTTTTAGATGACTGTCGCAAGGAAGTCACGAACAGGACAGGGAATCGAGCAAGGAGCGGATCACCAGCTCTAGGATTTAAGCAGATTTGCCAATATCACTTTTTTTACCTGTTTTATGACTTCCTCATAATTAAAAGCCGTTTCATCAAAGAGCCACTGCATGCTGATCCCATCAACAAGAGCGATGATAAGTGAGCTATATTCATTGGGGTTAACATCACGAAAAACGCCCTTTTCGATCCCCTCGATTAGAACTTTGGCACACGTTTCGCGAAAATTCCGATAATGCTTAGCTACAGTCTGACGCACTTCCTCCTTCTGGTTAATTTGGGTCCAAAAATCCATGTTTACTTGATAGTACTACTTCGTTTTTCTAACGATATTGAGACAAGTACCAATAAAAAGACCAAGTTTTTTTATGGGATCGACAGCTTCGCTCATCCCTGAGCAGAGAAGGCTGCCAATATCATCCGCAACATGTTCCAACACAGACATCATCAAATCGTCTTTGTTTAGAAAGTAATAATGAATAATCCCTTTGCTGACACCCGCTGAACGCGCAACGTCCTGCATAGAAAAATTGTTGTATCCATAGCGTGAGATACAGTCGACCGTGGCTTTGACGATTTGATTTTTTCTCTCAATTGCGACTTCTGATCTCGTCATCCTGCTCCCCCATTCTTGTTTTCACCCATCGTTCGAGACGATGAAAGTCACTATCTTATACCAGAACCATTGTCGAAAATTAACTCGGTATTCTTTCGGATCACCTATCAGGAAGGATCTTGTGTTAAAATATAATTCTTAGAAAACAAGGCAATTTTTTCATACAAGCTGCGATTCAGTGGAGCTTTCATGAGACTAACATCTCTGAAGACGTGCAGGGCCATCTTTCTTTTCCTGCTTTTCTTTGCAAGTTCTCAAGGCCTTTCTCAAGCTGATTGGACGCTGTTTGGTGTCCGCCCCTTGGGNNCTCGTAGCAGTTGCGGACGATTTTAACGCTTTATTTTATAATCCCGCTGGCTTAGCGCGAATTAAAGAATGGGAAATGGAGATTGTCAACCCAAGAGTTGACCTTTCTTTAAACTCCTATTATTTGGCACGAAAAGTCCTGCCGGAGCTTGGCAAGATGAGCACCGCGAATGCCTTGCAGCTGGTCAATGATGAGGCAGGGCTCCCTAATTATGTCGGCTTTGGTATTTCCCCCTATTACATTGCACCTGGTTGGGGCTTTGCCATTGGGAACCAAAACTACCTGTCTTTTACCGCCCACAAGAATGTCGACGTCCAAACGCAAGCGCTTTCGAAACTCGATGTTCCGATCTCCTATGCCATGAACTTTCTATCGAACCGGCTCAGCATCGGAGCCTCACTTAAATTTGAAAGTGTTTACGGCATAAACCAAGACATTAGTATTGATACGATTTCGCTGCTCTCGTCGTCGTCGTNNCGCAAGTTCAGCAAGGACGGCAGCACGGCACCGAATATCCCCCCAGCGGTGAATACCGGTATTAGCCTTAAGCCTTATAAAAGTACCCGCAGTTATATACTCGTGGCGCTGGATACGCAGACCATAAACCAAGCCACGCATTTTTCCCACAAGCTCAACATAGGTTTGGAGTGGGGGTTCTCTAAAATTATCAAACTCGAGACTGGACTGATGGATGGTAACCCAACTGCCGGTCTACAGTTTGACGTGGGGCTTCTTAAATTGCGTCTTGCCACCTACGTCGTCGACACGGGGCCCGTTGTCGGACTGGACCCAAAACTTGTTGATCGCCGTATAGCTTTGCAAATTAAGTTACTAATTTAAACGGAGTCTAAATATGCTACGGTCGAAGCTCCAAGGACTTTCTACCATCTTGATACCCTTTCTTTACTTAGCCACTCAAACAGCCTTGGCCGCAGACGCACCAGGCGGTGACGCAAAGCCTGCTGACAATACAACGCATACAAGCCAGACACCGGCTNNAACTCGTCGCTTCGAAACTCATTTTGAGTAGCGGTTTTGGGCTTATCCGGGCCTACAAAGGTGGCGATCTTCGCGCCAATGGGTTCGCAGATGTGAAGGCCTCGTATTTGACCCCACTGGATCTTTTCTTGGGTAAAAAGATTTATGCGAGTTTTCTCTATTTCCCCTTCCAAATAGCGCCAGACGCGACTGTGCAGGGGTCGGACCAGGGCTATACGGCTATCGTTGAAACGTTTGCGGTAGGGGTCGACCTCGATTTGTCGTTTGCCAAAAAGTTTGACTTCTTAGTTTCCGGGGCTTTGGGTGTCTTGAGAACGAATTTCACCGAACTGATACCGGTAACTGAAACTCAGCCGCCCCTGAATCGCATAGGTGGTCTGGTTATTTTGGGCGCTGAATGCCTCTTCAAACNNCGTCAATTTCGGCGGCGGTTCCCTGACTTTTGTAAGCCTTGCGATCAATTCTTCCTTCTACTTCTAGAGCAAACATCCGCCGGCATCTTCGTCTCTTTCTCCTTAGAAGCATCCGTCTGTTCGGCCCCTAAGATAATTTCTGGTCAAATAAGCTTAACAAAGCGAAGGTACTTTTCTAAACTCAAACCGACTCATCGACGCGACTCTTAACCAAAGGTCTTACGTGAACCAGAAAGCCCTGTTTCTTAGAAGATTGAGATTTCTCTCGAGTGTACTAATTTTTCTTTTCCCGCTTGCATGCAGACAACCGAGCAG
>PLEQ01000135.1:0-1580 GCA_003136475.1 Deltaproteobacteria bacterium | reverse complement strand
TGGGTGATTGCTCTTACCAAATAGTCCTCATTCATCCCAAAAAAACCACCGAGCTTACGGCCCATTCACTCAAATTTATTCCGCCGCTAGAGCCGAAGACGGATGACATCTTTAGCATTCAATGCCACCGCTATCCACAGACTCACCCACCACAAAATATCAATCATCGCTTTGAGTTGACTTTATTCCCGGGGGTTATGGATATGCTGGTGGGAATGCGGCCAATGAAATTGGACCTCAGTAAGCAGGAATTCAAGACATGCAGAGAACTCATCTTTGATCTCTCCGCGCTTAGGGTTTCGCCCGCCAGTTCCCATTTTCCGGTGGAAGTCCCGCCCTACTTTATCTCGCCTGCAGATGGACAACTTGCTATCACGCAATCACAGAGTTTTGGACAGTGGCAATTTCTCCTGCCAGGCACTTACATAGTCACCGTCAACGGCACGCAAAAAGAGCTGACGGTGCGTGGCAAAGAGTCTATTTCGATCGATCCCTCTTATTTGAAATTTGCAACTTCGACGGCAGTGGATATCGATCGCTATCAGGCGATTAAGGGGGAGCCTTATACTGCGGAAATCAATGACCATCGTGCGTTTACTGTGAACACTATTTATCCACTCATTTCAGACAGCATTAGTTATCGCCTTGAAGGAGCGACCAAGGCCGAGGCCTTGACACTAGAACCGGGTACTTTAACGAGCATCCCGTTAAGAAGCGTGGAGGTATCCCTCAATTGTGGGCCATGGGAATGGGAGTGTTTGGGAAAACGCGACATCAGTCTATTTGAACCAGACTCAAGCTATCCGTTTTTACATGGCAATACGGATCTCCCGATCTTATTTGCCAAAGACGACGTGCAGATCGAAATCGAGGGCGCACAGAATCTGCGTTACAAAATCCCCCACGGCAAACGCGATTTATCTTTTGAGACAGGGCAGTTGCTTTTGAAAGCAAAGCCGACTTTCAAACATGGACAAATTACACTGCTGGTTCGGGTCGACGGTGATAACAACAATGTTATGGGCCAGTCTTATGACATCCCTTATACGCGTGAAACACGGATTCATCTCATTATTGGCACCTATAGCTTAAGTCACTTCTACACAGTTGGCGCGCACTCTCAAAATGGGGGAATACAGATGTCAACGCGAACATCCCTCACTGTCAAGAAAGGCGAAGTGCGCGAATTTGGATTCGAGTATTATTTGCCTGAAGATAAGTTCGAAGCCTATTCACAGGGAGCTGCGAGCACTGTTCGATCTAAACCAGGAAATAAGGATAGGTCCTTTACGATCTTCTAGATCTCAGATTGTTTAGAAAGGCGGTTAATCAAATTGAGCACTTCGATGCTCGCAAGATAGAGATCGTCAGCTTCGGTCCAGTCGTCATCGGCCTTCTGACGACGCAGTGTGTAGGCTTTTAATTCGTGCTCACCTTCATAAGCATCTAAAAGCAAACTGATCGCGGATTGGAATTCTTCCGAATCGGGTTGAAACTTCTGAAGATCGGCACCGATTGTTCGGAGATCTTTTACGGCATCAAACTCTTTCTGACCCTCAAGAAGGTGAATAAATTTATTG
>PLEQ01000259.1 GCA_003136475.1 Deltaproteobacteria bacterium | reverse complement strand
TTAGCCAGGCTTGGCAATGATTGCCTGGTTCCCCCAAAAAAAGAGGCGGGAAGCCTGCGCCTAGACTTTAAATAGATTCTTTATTTCCAAGCTTGAATTCCGATAGATCCATGGAAGGAGGCGACAATGAAAACACGCAAAGGTTTTGACCAACCGAGGGGATTTAGCCTAGTCGAACTTATGGTGGTAATCACGATCATTTCCATTCTATCTGCGATCGCCCTTCCAAAATTTTGGGTCTTCGGGGCCAAGGCACGCCAAGCAGAAGCCAAAATGAATCTAGAGATTATCTATACGCTTGAGCAAAGCTATCAATCTGAGAACGATGTGTATATTTCTTTGTCGCTCAACACCATCTGCAAGGGCCAGGGCGACCAGAACCAGAATAATGCTCTTGGTTTTTATCTCGCTAATTGTCAAAAAGCAAGGTATGGCTATTATGTAGACATCCCTTTTGCGGGTTTTGGAAACATCACCTATCCTGATTATACTAGTTTTCGAGCCTTCGCAGATACTATCGCAAATCCTAATGACGGGCGCAACCATGTAGTCCCAGGATGTTTGATCCCAGACATCTGGACTATTGACCAAGACAATATCCTCAGTGCACGATTTGACTCAATAGCACTTTGCACCCCGAGTTGTTTTAATTAACCTTAATCCAAACTCCCCACTATATAATTTCCTGTTCGGAATTGAAAACTAATCAGAGACCAAAACTTGTAAATTGATATATTCATACCCAGAGGTACCATTATACGATCCATGAATAATGAAATACATAAAAGGACTTGTTTCCATATTGTTAGGTCCCGTCAAAGTCTGCGTAAAGAAACCACCATTCGTATTGCCGTTTGTCCCCGGAGCAACGAGGTTGCTGGCTGTAATTGTCACTGGACTGCCTTCGCTATAAAGAGTGTTAAGCTGAGCGAGTGTGAGGGTACTGGTGAAAGAGCTAGCTGGAGCAAGCATATAACTTATAGGTATAGTCGTGGATGTAAGATCGACGGTCTCACATGTGCTACCGGACATGAGGGTGGCACACTCCATTGTGTAGATAAATTGACCGGCGTTCGTAGTGGTGGAAATCCCTGCCAGCTGCACCTCAATAATGTTTAAAAATTCACTAATATTTGTCGCACCGCTAGAGAGAACGATGTGCGAAGCTCCCACATTCGTACCGAGCACAGACTTGCTATTGCCGCCAGAAATGTCCGCAAAAGCATAAGACACTTTATCGCTAGCTGCTGTGGGATTACTCAAAGTTGATACAATGGTTACATAGAGTCGGTTCGTAGAGCTTGTTGTCGCTTGGAAAATAGCGGAGTTTCCTGCTTGCCATGTTGTGAAGGCCGGTGTTGAAGGCACGTAGGTAAAACCGTTTGCCGAAAAGGACGTGAGCTCCGCTAAGCAGTTACGATCGCCTCTCACAACACTTAGGCTTGAATTCGCTGCTGTTACTGTGGTGCTGTACCCGGAGGCGCACCCCACGAGATTGATGGAGAAAGCCGTCGCAGAGATGAGTCCTAAACCTTGACTAGCGACGGAAACACCGACACGAATCGGGATTGTGAACATTTCAGATTGGCTAGGAGCTGGCTTTAGAGTCGCAGTTTCGAAGGAGGAATCGACTCCGCAGCCAAAGACGAGTAGAGACACTAGGCTTAGGAAAATAATTTGGCCTGATGATCTCAGCATAGGAGCAGCTCCTCATCATGGGTCAAAGTCTACAACTGAGTGATCGTTGAGATAACGATATCGAAGTAGATAAAGGACTGCTGGTTGCCCGAAGTATCAAGCTGCTCAACCAGGAAGACATATTTCAGATTCGATGGAAAGATCGGCGTAGTACCGGTGACGAGCGGTGTCGTATTACCAGTATAGAAACCCCCGTCGGGTATGACATTGGATGAGTCATCAGATCCACCTGCAGCAATCGTTTTTGCTGAGGAAACCGCAACTGGTGTTGGGTTTGTACCATTAAACAAGGCGATCGCCTGCTGCACAGTCGGTACCCCAGAATAGATGTCTGGGACCAACATGTACTTAAACTGCGTACTCTCGTTGATGCCATCGCAAGTTTCTGTTGCTCCTGATCCAACTGCTAGAACTCCGCAGGCCAATGTAAAAGCAAAGTTACCCGATCCATTCGCGTTTACGCTAAGGAATCTTGCAAAGGCAACACTGAGATCCGGTGCAGCAACCCCAGTCACAGAAAGTGGAGCCGCATATGTCACGAGGACAGTAGGTGTGGGTCCACCTTGAATATCCGTAAAATTATAGACTACAGTATCGGTCGATAAAATACCGCCTGCAGTTACTTGTTTCGTCAAGAAGACTTTGATTGTGTCGCTGGGTGGCGCAACGTTGGTATAGGTTGCGACAGAGTTGGCAACCCAGTTTGCAGTTGCGCCAAATGTACCGGCATAAGTTTTAGTACCAATTGTGAAGCTGAGAAGTTCAACTTTACAATTCTCATCGCCCCTATAAAGATTGACAACACCCGACGTAATCGTCGTCTCCGCCAATGTGTAGCCGCTTGAACAGCCCGCGACTGCCACCATAAGGTTCGTTGCAACCGTTGGCGCCAAGTCAAGACCCTCGCTATCTGGATTTTCTGAAGCCAAGCCAAAGCTAGAGCTTGGTTTGTAGGCTATAGAAACAGGAATCTTTACAGGTACAAAGTGAACCCAGTCCGTAGTCAAGCCCGAAACCAGATTCTGCTCATCCGAGCAATTAGAAAGACCAAAAATCCCCAAGGCGACAACCAGGGCGCTCGTAAAGTGACGAATAATATAGACATGCGTTGTATTCATAGCCTTAAGCCTCGCTCAGTTCTCGTTTCAATTTTTCTTTACTTCTCATGAGACTTGTCGTTCTCTGTGAACGATGAAATGAGGAATTTTTCTTGAGGACGAATTATTCAATATTTAAAGCAGGCTAGAGATTGACTGGTCGAGGAATTTTTTGCTCCTATTGGCACACTTTCTCAGCTAGAGCTTCTCAAGGCGTCGGTGCAAGCCCTTCAATAGGTGGCCTGAAGAGGCCATTTCAAACCAGAGATCCCCGACTTTTTCTAGACGTTGAAACATATTGCGCAGGTGGAAGCGTTCCGGACGGAGGCTGTGGTTCAATTCGTGCCAGGCAAGAGGACACGAGACAGGAGCGCCTAGGCGTGGGCGTACGCTATAGACGCTAGCCATGGTTTGGCCTCGGGTGTTTTGTAAATAATCGAGATAGATTTTCCCCTTCCTTTTATTAGGGTTCTTTTCAAGGCTGATCAGCTGCGGAAACTGCTCCCGTAGCTTTCCAAAGACAAGCAGTAAAAAATCACGAATTTCCTCAAAAGTTTGTTNNTGTAAACCCTTTCCACCCGAAGTTTTGAGGAAGGATTTGACCTTTAATTTAGTCAAGAGTTCGTAGCTTGCCATCGCGACATCAATGGTTTGGGTAAAGGGGAGTTCGGGAGACGGATCGATATCGATCACCATTTGATCCGGCCTATCGAGGTTCTGTGTTTTGGAAAGCCACGCATGCATTTCTATGCAGTTTAAGTTGACTAGGTAGAGCAGGCTCTCTTCGTTCTGACACAGTGGATAAGCTGGAGCATGGCCATCCGAACGTGAAGCTATGGAAATAGTATGAAACCACTTGGGATGAAAGTCTGTGATATTTTTCTGATAGAAACTTTTGTTATGANNCAGCGGACGATCCCGAAGGTAGCGGACCATGAGGGTTGAGATGCGCATGTAGTAGTCCAGCAATTCACCCTTGGTGATCTTATCTTCAGGCCATAGAATTTTTTTCAAACTCGTAAGTACCGGTCCTCCTTCCAGCACGTTGGTGTCTTCGCTACGCGTTTCCTTGAAATGCTTGGCTGGTAGAATGGCATGATATTTTGTGACAGCTTCCTCTTGGAGAGAAAGCTTGGCTTCTCGTGGGCTGGTTGCTGCTATTTTTTCAACAGGAACCCGATAATAAGTAGCGCTGCTTTTCGCAGCTTTGTAGACGCCCTTACGGTGACGCGCGATAAAATTTGGGCATTGAGTTTTTGCAAGAATTTTTTCAAAGGCCTCCCATGAAGCCTTGCCTTCGCTAAATACGAGCAAGGATAATTTTTTTGAATTAGAGATTAGGATTTTTTTACGTTTGCTGAGAGCGAGTGTACGCAAGTCTTTGCCCGCCCAGTGAAGCACATCCAAGAGAAAGAGCCACGGCTGCTTCGTATTTTCACCAACCAGGACCGCGTCAAAGACGGCAGTACAGTCAAGGGAAACGAGCTGGGCCAACAGAGCTTCATTGCTCATTGTATAGGGGAGGCCGGCCTTGGAACGTATTTGACAACGCTCGTTGCGAATATAAACGAGAACATGCTGACCCTCTGGGCATTCTTCAAAGAGCCAGTCTTTGGTGTCGCTAAATTCCGGTTTGAAATGCAGGGGAACCATCGCTTTCAATTTGACGGGAAAGAGTTCGTCATTGGCTTTCTCACTCAGCGACGCGAGATCTTCAGCATGTATAGGAAGAAGTGGACGCGTCTGGCTGACGGTCTGATTCTGACCTTCGACTCCTGAAAAATCCAGGTACGAAAGCACCGACCGTTCGTCGAAGCTAAAATCTTTGTAAGTCGAAAACTCGTCACTTTTTTTAAGCAGCAGCCACTGATTGCTATTTTTTGTACGGACTAAAGAGAAAGCATCGCGAACTTTTTCTCCCGCCAAGGTGAAGCTAAGATGGCCTTTCTTAAAACCAGCTCGCAAAGCTTTTTCACTGGCTTCTTTGTCCGTAGTTCCAGTTGCGGTGTAGGCACCCTGGTCCCACACCAAAACGGTGCCAGCGCCATAGTGTCCTTTGGGGATAACTCCTTCGAAGGAGCCGTAAGATAGCGGATGATCCTCGACTAAAATTGCAAGTCTCGTCTCCGCCGGGCTCATCGAAAAACCCTTGGGCACTGCCCAACTTTTGTACACGCCATCAAGCTCGAGACGTAAGTCGTAGTGCAGGCGCGTCGCTTTGTGTTTCTGAACAACAAAGCGAAGATGAGCAGCTTGCGGCAAATCGCCCGTCGGCTCCGACGAACCCCGCAGGTTGCGTTTTTCGCGATAAGCTTTGAGTGTTGGCATGAAGTACGCCTAGGCTTATGAATTTTTCATTACTTTGATTTTAACACCTCTGTCTCTTGCTCGGTAGGCATACGGGCCACGGTAAATCTCGATCTTCCACGTTGATGATGAGGTTTCAGGGCGGTGAGGAGGGGCAGAGCCATCCAATGAAAAATCCGACGAAGTTGCGCCTTCCCCATGGTATCATTGAATACGATCTTTATAAATCCAAATTCCAAATGACGATTGAAACAAGGAAAGGATTTTCGCAAATATGCTACAATTCATATACATCCTACTTGCTGTATCCAACCTTTTATCATCTTGCCAACCAAGGTCAATCAAGCCTAAAAACCCCCAAAAGATTGTGTCAGAGCGTGAGTCTAAAAAAGACAAGGTTATAGAAAAAACGTCCAATCAAAGAGATGAATCCTTAGATTCTAAATTATTAAATAAGCTTCAAGAGAGCATTCGTGATCTTGAAATCAAACTTGAAGCTACAATGGTAGAAAAAGATACTCTATCCTCAGCGGCAGCGGACGACAAGGTATCCAAACAGAAAATTCTTGACTTGGAGAGTAAGATTGACCTTCTAACGATTGAAAAACTTGCCCTAGAAGAAGCAGCTGATCGTCAAGTGAAGAAAGGAGAATTGGATACACTACTGGATCCCGATAAGACTCTTTGGAGTGATTTCAAGAGAAGCTATTCATCGCAACGTATCCTATTTAAATATAGCGAACTCAAATCTCTAATAACCGAATTGCTCGCANNTTGGTGATCGAAAAGGATGAGAGGAAAGGCAGCTCTGCAAATTTTAAAAAAGAAATAGAAAAATTTTTTCTGGACGCGCATAAATTTTCCGATTCGGAAACCTTCGAATATTTTACTTCTACCAGCAGGAGCGATCTATATGCAGTGTTCCTAGTACCAATGGACCCGATTGATTCAAATAAAATTCCGCAGGCTCAATCAAAACTATTCTCAACACTAGAACAGATTTATGAACNNTGATTTTAACTCCTTTGCTTACCGACGAAAGCCAGGTTAGGTTGGGAGTTTGGAACGAAGTCACTTACGCTTACTTGACAAAATCTGTGATGGCTTATATTGGGTCGAAGACAAAACCCAAACAGCCACGATTCATTTTCCATAGCTGGATTGAATTGCGCTATTGGCCAAGTAAACTCATATCATTCCTCTATACTCCTAACTATATTGGTGCGGAAGAGGGCTTGCCTGAAATGTCCTGCTGGGGCAATAAAGAACATGCACCAGAGAACTTCAATTATCTTCATTTTGATGTCGATGAAATCTGGGGTGCGGACTATCAGGATGAGTTTTCAAATAGCAAAAATAGGATACCGTCGCTTATGAGTGAAGAAGAGGCTCGCAAGCTGGTGATTCAAATCAAAGACGGGGTGTTCGTAGATGCAAAGGGGATAAAAGTTCAAGGCTATGGAAAATTTGTTTTGAAACCCAACGGGTGTCTGGCATGGCGAGAATATATTAACGAAAACTCACACCATCATACTATTTTTAACAAAGGAAAGCGGATTCTCGCGGGAGGTTGGATGGCATTTAAAGATGGAGCTTTGCTTTGCGTCAACAGGGCAACCGGTCATTACAGGTCCGACAAAGTGCATCTAGATTACTTGATATCTTATCTCGAGAGCTTTGGGATTCAGATTTCTCCTGATGTAATTCGTGATTCGATTAAATTCGACAGCTGCTGCCGAGCTGTTGAAATCAGTGGAATCTATCAAGGCCGATGTAAGCGCATTCATTAATGAGAGAGTAGCGATGGTACTCTTTGCAAAGTACAATGCACTTTGAACCTCTCCTCCCTTCCTTCCCAATGCGCTTCTTTTATTGTCTAAGATTTATCGCCGGACTCATCGAAAAACCCTTGGGCACTGCCCAACTTTTGTACACGCCATCGAGCTCGAGACCTAAGTCCTAGTGGAGGCGCTTCGTTCTCTTATTTGAAGATTAAGTAGAGAAGGTTATTTATATTGCAGGAAGTGTCACGGAGTTAGAACTCGTGTTCTGGGAGTACGCTAAATGAGACGTCTACAGTCCGTTCTAAGTTTGATTTTTTTCCTCTTTTTCATTTTACAAAGCAGCGCGAGTTGGGGACAGTCCGACGCGGCAGTTCCGGCAATTGTTGACGCTGCTTGAAAGGGAAACATCCGCTATCTTCAAGAACAATTTGCTGCTGGAGTAAGTCTAAATAAAATTCAAGAAGAAAAAACAAAAACTTCTATTTTGCATGTTGCAGCAGGGAACAATCAGATCAAAGTGATGGAGGCTTGCCTTGATAAGTGGGGGTTTTCAATCGATGATCAAGATAATACCTACCATCTTACTCCTCTTCATCTCGCAGCATACAAAGGTCAAGTTGCTGCCGTGAAGTTTTTGTTAAAGAGAGGCGCCGACAGTACATTGCTTTGTAATATTTACAAAGGTTTATCAAACGCAAAAATAGAATATACGCCTTATTATCTCAGCTTTTGGGTAACTTATAAAGACAATCCCCCAAAAAATATACAGGAAGTGCTTGAAATCTTAAAGACGCATGATCTGGAGCAAAAGCCCTCACCAAAAGAGAAAGAAAAGCCCTCATTATGGTGGCGGAGTATGCTTATAGCGTTGTCCGACTCGTGAAAGGATAAAGGGGCCGACGTGCGCGAAAAATGCATGACTGAGAAAGGGAACGAGAATCCGGATGAGCTTGGGGTGACGACAGAGAGCTTTGATCTGACTCGGTAGCTTGGCGAATCGGATTTTAACGGTTTTTTGCAAGAGCACATCTCGCACCATTGCCGTATTGATGAGGCCACTTTCATAGATCGCTTGCATGGTTTCAGGGGGCATACGAAGGGTCAGACGACGCATAGCATCAGCAGAGGCCAGCAGTGTGAGCCAATTTCTATGAAAATTCCTCTCATAATAAACGAGAGATGATAAAGCACCAAAATCTTTATGTTGAGCAAGAGTGGGTTGCAGAGCGCTGACGAGCTCTTTTGCGGCAACGAGGCCAATGCCGATACCACTCGCGTGCGGGGTGTAGATTTGACAAGCCGAATCTCCTATGAGAGCCAAGCCATCATGGACTAGATGCGCAAGGGGTGGACGTAAAGGGATGAGGCGACTGCCACCAAAGAGCGGTGAACCTACCCAGGCATGAGTCTTTTGAAAGTCGTGGATTATTTTCTGTGCACTGGGATAGTGACGTACTGTGAGCGATCCTGTGAGAAAGGCGATTTCTTTTAAATCACGCGAGATATGGGTGCGCAGGAGCGAATAGTTTCCGTGCAGGCCGAGAGTCGCAAAAATATCTCCTGGCCGAACTTGATTCTGGGTGAGGAAGTCTAAAGCCGCTGCTGCATCTTTGATCGTATAGACATAGGCTGCCGCTG
The DNA here is from genome assembly GCA_003136475.1 of Deltaproteobacteria bacterium. GTDB lineage: Bacteria > Bdellovibrionota_B > Oligoflexia > Oligoflexales > Bog-1112 > BOG-1112. The sequence continues at coordinate 3,688 of PLEQ01000259.1, read as the reverse complement.
AGCAGAGTTCGTTAGGAGCAAATTTAGGGCACTGCTTTTGAAGACTGGGGATTTTTTTCCGGAGCACAGCAGGGAGTCCCGAAGCATCGACAAACAAGCTAGCGTGAAAGGTCAGTTCAGAAGGCTGTTCTGAGCTCTTTTTGACAGCCTTAATTGCGGTCAATCGAGCGACTGAAAGTTCAACATCGTTGACTTCGACACCAAAATAGGTTTCAACTCCCGCCTGACGGGCACGAGCCAGGAACCAAGCTCCATAACTGCGCATGTCGACGTCGAAGATTTCTTGCGCGTCTTCAATGAGAAACCTGTGTTCTCCCAGAGCCATCTTAAACACAAAACGGTCGCCATGGGCATAGCGACAATGCTCAGGTGGCGCCGGCAAATCTGCAGCTCGCAGCATGTCGATCGCGACGCCGTTGATCCATTGAGCTCCGTTTTTGCCTTCGACTTGCCGGTCCAGCAAGAGCGTTTTTAGACCTTGGTTGGCAAAAAGCTCTGCAGCATAGATCCCGCTAACACCAGCTCCCACTACGACGACATCAGCGCTGATGATCTTCGACATTAAAAGTCTCCCTATTCAAGTCTCTTACACTTTTTTTAAGGGTTTTCGCATCTCTGTCCCACACTGTACACTGGTCAAGGACCGGCACCCTGCTTTTTTCATAAAAAGCCCTGTCGCCAGTGAGAACCCTTCCAGGAGGCTTTTGAGATCGCGGACTTGCTTAGTAGTGGCGGGCGAGAAAGCGCATGATTTTCTATCTTTTGTTTGCTATACTTACGAGCCAATTTTGAGCTTGGAGAGGCCAAAAACGGATGGCACTTCCTTAAGGTGAAGAATTCTTCAAAAAGGTGCTGCGGAGAGACTTAGAAGCGAGGACTCGACGGTGTTTGGGGCGACACATCGGGTGAGCTTCCATCCGANNCCATAACGCCGTAGTCATGAAATCTCATTGAGACTTTAGGAATAGAATGGGAATATCTGTTCTCACTCTACTTCAAAAGTTTCTGACATATTAATGAAAGATTCATTGGTTGTGATGAACTCTTATGAATAAAACGAAACAAGGGGAGACCATGCCGCACACACTGACACCGCATATCGACGTGCGCAATCTCGACAAAACCTATAAGAACAAATCCGTTCTCAAAAAGGTATGCCTAGATTTTTTTGAAGGCGAGTTGACTGCGGTCATTGGCCGCTCAGGCTGCGGTAAGTCGACACTTTTGAAGTGCTTGAACGGCCTTGAAAGAATCGATAGTGGTTCTATAAGAGTTGGGAATGTCTTTTTGGACCGCAACGCTGACCAAAAGCATGAAGAGAGGACCTCCGCACTCCGTCGCAATTTTGGGATGGTTTTTCAGGGTTTTAATTTATTTCCCCACCTTACTATTTTAGAAAATCTCATCAAAGCACCGATGGTGGTCAAAAAGCTCAGGCGCTCTGAAGCGAGTGCCATCGCGATTCCACTCTTAGAGAAAGTTGGGTTGCTATCCCATATCGACTACTATCCTTCTCAATTGTCTGGTGGCCAACAGCAACGAGCCGCTATAGCACGTGCCCTCGCTATGGCGCCGAAGGTCATGCTTTATGACGAACCGACTTCGGCACTCGATCCCTGGCTCTCAGATGAAGTTTTTGCAGTTATGCGTCAAATTGCGGCCGAACGTATGACACAGATTGTCGTCACACATGAATTGAGGTTTGTGAGGGAATTTGCTGATAAAGTGATTTTTATAGAGGATGGTGAAGTTGTTGAAATTGGCTCCCCTACGGAACTCTTCGAAGCCCCGCAGGATGAACGTACACGTCGTTTTCTCAAAAGGTAGCGCAAGCGATGACAAATGTTTTTCCGGTGGTCTTGCTGGGATTTCTGAGTGTTTTGAGTTCACAATCTCTTGCGACAGCAGGAACGCTAAGATGGGGAGGGGATGCCAGCGGAGGGGCGCCTTATCTCCTCCTGGATCCTAAAAATCCGGAGAAGATTATTGGCTTCGAGGTTGAGATTGCTGAGGCCATTGCGCGTGAGCTCGGTCTCCAGGCGCAATTCTATCAGAATCAGTGGGATAAGCTGATTCCTGGCCTAAAACGGAAGAATTACGATATCGTCATCAACGGCATTGAGATTACCGAAGAACGTAAAGCTGAGGTGGAATTTTCAAAGCCCTATTTCTATACTTATGAACAACTGACGGTCAAAAAGAACACCGACACTATACATGAGTGGGCGGACTTGGCAGGCAAGCGTGTCGGTTCGCTCAAAGATTCCTTTGCCGAACGTATGCTCAAAGAACATCCTGGGAAGGTCCACGTTGCGGGTTACGAGGAGCAGACGACGATTTATGCAGACCTTGGCTATGATCGACTCGATGCTGTCTTGCTCGATCAACCGATCGCTCTGTACTATGGCAGTTTAGATCCCAATTTAAAAAATTTGGATACGCATTTTGGACATGTAAGCTACGGGATTTGTGTCCGCAAAGGCGACTTCGAACTCCTGCGCCAAATCAACGATGCTTTGACAAAACTGTTGGCATCCGGTGAGCTGCGGGCTATTTATGAGCGCTGGGGTCTTTGGAATGAGGAGCTAGCGACGCGCTTCCATGACCCTGCTCCCTCACACCTCATTCCTTCTGAACTCAACGCGTATCGGGAGTCCTTTCAGCATCATTCGGATTTCCAGAGTCGTGTCGAACATTACAAAACTTACGTTCCCTTGCTGGCAAAGGGCGCAATTGTCACTCTCCAACTGTCTTCTGTAGCCATGTTTTTTGCAGTTCTACTGGGGCTCCTGCTGGCTCTCGTCCGCCTCTATGCGCCACGTGCCATTGCAGCCTGTGCTTTCGGCTTTGTCGAGTTGGTACGAGGAACCCCACTGCTGATCCAACTTTTTCTCATCTACTATGGTTTGCCCAACGTTGGGATTAAGCTCGATCCTTTTACTGCCGCTATCATCGGACTCGCATTGAACTACGGTGCTTACGAATCTGAAATCTATCGAGCCGGCATCCTTGCCATCCCGCACAGTCAACTCGAAACCGCCTTAGCCCTCGGCCTCAACCGTTGGCAAGCACTGTTTCATATCATTATTCCCCAGGCCATTCGTATCGTTGTGCCACCCATGACGAACGATTTTATTTCGCTCTTAAAGGACTCCTCACTCGTCTCCGTGATCACACTTGTCGAATTGACTCGCGTCTACGGACAATTGGCAGCCGCGTCCTACGATTATTTTGGAGTCGGGATTTTGACCGCTATTCTGTACTTCGTTATGGGTGTCCCTTTTGTACGTTTGTCACGGTGGATCGAACGTCGCTTCAGCTTTGAAAGTTACCTGCCAAGAACCATTCGCTAAGACAACAACTCAGCCAACCTGACTGCTGAGATTTGTGCGCCAATTTTTCGTATTTACCCCAAGAGAATTTCGAAGCTACACTTTCATTAGAAATTAATGAATGTTCGAAATTTTTTTGGAGGACGTCCAATGAGACGTGGGCTTGCTATCGTTGCAATCAATCTTGCAGTTTTTTTGACTCAGCATGTTTATGCCGAAGGCCTCAAAGATGATTTGACTACAGATACTCAATCCACCGATATCACGGCCCGTGGTGGTGGCGGACAACACGGTGGTGGACACGGTGGCGGACACGGTGGCGGACATGGTGGTGGACACGGTGGCGGACACGGTGG
>PLEQ01000291.1 GCA_003136475.1 Deltaproteobacteria bacterium | reverse complement strand
GATGTGGCACGTGCAGCAGCAAAAATGACCTATGCCGAACCTTCGCAAGGGGTATCATCGGTTGCTATGTTAATTAGTGATAAACCAGATATTTTTGCTGTCGATTTAGGGGCTAATGGGATATATGGTTATGAGGTGATGGATACTTGCCGTCCACTTCCTGAAATAGAAACGGGCGATCCGGATCTTTCGTTGCTAGTGTATATGGAATGTTTGGAANNCCATATGCAGGTCTAGTCAAATCGGCGCATCGGAAAATGTTACGTGTATTAAAGAAAATGCCGCCACCTGAAATAGAACTGGATTTTAAGAAACGCGTCGAACCTTCTTTAAGTTATTGCACGCATGTGGGAAATATTTATTCCGGTACACTTTATCTTGCTTTAGCAGGATTAATAGCCAATGCTGAATATGATACTAACAAGCATGTTGGGCTTTTCTCGTATGGTTCTGGTTGTTCCTCGGAATTCTATAGTGGTATTATCACTCCGCAATCTAAACAGAAGTTAGCGGAAATGAAAATTAAAGAATCTCTTGAGACTCGTCATAAGCTTAGCATAGCTGACTATGATAAAATTCTTGATTTGAATGCTACTTGGGTTTTTGGAACACAAGATAAAGTGGTTGATTTAACGCCGTTTCAGGATATTTATAATGANNATTCTCGCTGCTCATGGTTTCTACAAAGTCAGATATCACAGCGGGAATCTATAGTTGAGCTTTCAAGAAAGTGCCAGTATATTCTTTCGTGGTATGTTTTTGATATTTCAGTTATGGATTCCCGCTGTGGGATTTGTCGCTATAGAAACCATGAGCAGCGAGAATGACGAGTGTTCAAAACGAAAGGCAGCTTCGCTAGCCTATTTACTTTCCAAATAAGCTCTTTATAAGTTGTTTAACCTCAGGCAATCTAAAGCTAATAGCATGCATTGCTAATTCTTGCTCGATATAGACAGGTAAAAGCTCGTAATCTTTTTTTCGTAAAGACTTTTTAAGATTTAGCAAAAGCTCGCGTGGCTCGAGATTTATTTTTTTGGCAAGATTAATGGCCGTAGCAATCACTTCTGCCCGTTTCACAAAACGCGCATTCACACCTCTGGATTTTAATTCGTTACCTTGATGATTGCAGGCATCTAATAACATATTTTCGCCCAGTGTTTTGTTGAATTTTTTAGGGACTATGTAGGTAGATCCGAAGCCTGGTGTGAAACCATATTTCATAAAATTAGTGGCATAAAAAGCTTCTTCACCCAGAACCAACAGATCCGCAAAACATCCAAAAGCTAATCCTCCACCCAGAGGGTGGCCTTGAACCGCAGCGATGACGGGTATTTTACAGTCCAACAAGATGCGGTAAAAAGGTAAATCAGCAAAAGTTGTTGTGCCTTCGGTTAATTTNNCAATAAATGCGCGTGAAAAAGTATTTTTACTGGCGCGTTCTTCCATCTTGACAAGAGCAATTGTAGAATCGAGATAGCTCAACTGGACAACATTACTCATGTCCAAACTCGTTTTTTAAATCTTCACGGATTTTACGTGTGAGATGTTTTTTTAATAATGTTAGAGAAACCCGCGGCTTTTCCCGTAAATCATGAGCTTTATCTAAGGCAAGCTTGGCTACTTTAGCGGAACTTTCAATTTTGGCAGGAATATTCTGTTGTTTTAAATTTATGCCTTGATATTTTTCANNACATCCTAAAGCAAAACCAGCACCCTGAGCTTCACCTTGCATGACAGCGATAATAGGGAGTTCACTATTAACTAAAAGTGCATACATTGCAGTCTCTAAGTGTGGTTCAGTGGGTGCTTTTATACCGTGACTAAAAGTTGACTCATTTCCTTGAAGGATTAGCACACGAATAGCGTTATTTAGTTGTGCTTCTTGGAGTTTGTTTTTTAAAGCTTGATATAAAGCCTCTGAAAATAGGTTGTGATTTTCTTTATCTGCAAGCGTAATAATGCCTATGGAAGATTCTACAATATTGAATGTTACGATGTCGCTCATTCCATTTTCCTATTAGGTTTTTTCCCAAGGTAATTTTTTTTCTTGAACANNGGTATTTTCCATTTCATCGTTGATGAGCCACATTTTACGAAAGAAACCTTTTAACTCACCTACGGTTGTTTCACTCACGCGGCGTAAACTGATTAATAGCCGATTGATACTCGTATCAAGATTGTCACTTAATTCATCGACCAAATGTATTTCATACGCACGTTGCGCTAAAATAGTCTGCGTCGTCAGCGTTAACCAATAAGCTTTTTGGAAACCTACACGTCGAATTAAAAAGGGCATCACGTTGGCGGGTAATAAACCCCATAAGGCTTCAGACAGCCCAAATTGAGAACGAGCACTCGATAGCACAACATCACATGCGGCCACAATCCCCATGCCACCGGCGAGAACACGACCATCAATTTTACCGATGATGACTTTAGAGGTTTGCGTAAAACGTTTTAAGGTGTTCATGTAATGCTCAGGAGAAAACTGCGGTTTTTGTTCTGCTAAAATAGATTGGGTGATTTCTTCAAAATC
>PLEQ01000418.1 GCA_003136475.1 Deltaproteobacteria bacterium | reverse complement strand
GTACCAAGCCGCTATCACCCGATGTGATACTCAACTGAACCAAATTCAAGTCTAGATTTTTTTTCGAATACGGTCGTACGCCAGGAGAGCTCGCAAGCGTGCTCGAACGTGATCTACGATGGGAAAGGGGTAGGTCTTCCCGAGGAGAATACCGAATTCTGGCAATTTTATCTCGGGGACAGCCCACGGTTTGTGGACCCACTTTTTTGGTAATTTGCTAAGTTCGGGGCACCAGGTCTTGACATATAAGCCTTCAGGGTCAAATTTTTCTCCCTGAAGTATAGGATTAAAAATTCGAAAGTAAGGTGCAGCATCAGCTCCGCATCCTGCAACCCACTGCCAATTTTGGGTGTTGTTTGCAAGGTTAGCGTCGACAAGAGTATCCCAAAACCAATCAGCACCTCGCTGCCATGGAATGAGCAAGTCCTTTACCAAAAAGGAAGCTACAATCATCCGCACGCGATTGTGCATCCAACCTGTTTTCCAAAGCTGACGCATGCCTGCATCAACAATGGGGTAGCCAGTCCTGCCTTGAGTCCAAGCTTTGAATAGACTTTCATTTTGTTGCCAGGGAAATTGCTCAAAACTCTTGTTTAATGGCTCAACTTCCATGTTCGGAAAATGAACCAGCAGATGATGTGAAAACTCGCGCCAGATAAGTTCCTTGAGAAATGGGCTTTTCTGGGCCCCTTGCAGCGAGGCCACCCGATGAAAGATACTTGCAACAGAAATCTCTCCGAAGTGGAGGAAGGGGCTTAGGCGAGAGGTGCCTTCTTCGTAAGGAAGATCGCGTTGGATCTTGTAATGAGCGCTATGGTTTTGAACAAAGTCCTTTAAGACTCTTTGGGCATGTTCTTCACCTGGATACCATAAGGCTGCTAAACCTTCAGTCCAAGACTTTAGCGGCACGAGATTGAGAGTGTCTACGGGGGCAGACGGGTAATTGCCTGGTGGCAAAGGAGGAAGTATGGCTTTCGGGCAAAGAGAATGAGTTTTAATAATTTTTCGAATCGTATTGTAGAACGCTGTATAGACACGATAAGGTGTTCCATCCTTCTTCAAAGCCTGATCAGGCTCGACCAGAAGATAGGAATCAAAGATACCAACGTGTTTTACTTGTCGGCTCAGTCGATTGCGAAGGCTGGCATCGTAACGTAAAGTTTTGGGTTCGTAGAGTCGATTCCAAAATACTGCTTCAGCTTTGCTAGCTCGCACCATGTCGCCAAGTATGTCTACTGGATTCCCTACAGCGATAATCAGCTGTCGATCCGATTGTTGTAATTGCGCAGAGAGCGCGTGCAAGGACTGGTTCAACCACCAAGCGCTGGCCCTGCCAAGGGCTCGTTCCCAGGATGAGTTTGGGTCCCAAATAAATATCGGAACAACCCATTCGTACGAACAGGCTTCAGCGAGTGCTGGGTTGTCTGTTAAACGCAAGTCCCTACGAAACCAGTGAATAGCTATTCCTTTTTTCCTGTTCATTTTTGACTCATGAAAGCTTAGTGATCTACGCATGATTACGCAAGTTTAATTCTGCAGGATAAGGGTTGAGATAGGCCTGATCCTTGATAAGACAGCTCGAGATACCAATATTAATTGTGTTTTTCACCATAATCAAACCTTGCTAAGAATTTCCGCAATGCGCTGTTTGCGATAGGAGAATATTTTTCTCAAATTGTTTTGAACTAAAGGCCAAGCTAAGTATCCAAATGGAAAAATAGGAAGCGTATATTCAACCCGGTCTTCGATCAGAACACCACCCGCCAATGGTTTGAATATATGACGATGAAACCACATAGCGTAGGGACCTTGCTCTTGAATATCTGCAAATAATGTCTTTGGTTGCCAGGCAGTGATTTTCGAACGCCAGTGGATGGGAATCCCATGCACCTTTAAATCGTATAAGATGCGTGTATTTTCTTCGATGGTGGGACTAGATAATTCTTTGACTTTGAAGCTAAGCCACGGGGGAGTGATTTTTTCCAGATTGTTTGCAGACGTGATAAATTCCCAAACACCATCGATGCTTGCCGGGACCCATTGTTGAATCTTAACATAGTGAGCGTTGACATGGACTCTTTCGGAAAGAAGATCCTCCATTGCCAATTCGATTTTAGGAAAGGCAAATTGAAAACCTTGTTTGCCGAGTGCCCGGGATTCCACCTTAGGTCNNGTTGAGAACAAGAGTTGCACGTTCGCCTAAAACCATCTTGAGGATCAAGCTTGGCACCTTCAGGGCAGGAAAACTTCGCGTAGATTTGCATAACAATTTATGGAATGCGCTGTTGTTTACGTTGTGAGGGGCAACAAGATTATAAGTGCCACGATACTCAGACGATTCCACTGCGTTTTCGATGAAAGCAACGAGATCCGTTACATGAATCCAGTTCATCCATTGCCGCCCGCTGCCCAGAGCGGCGCCGAGACCGCTTGAGTAAAGATCCCATAACTGCGAGAGGGCGCCGCCTCCCCATCCCAGAACAAGACCGATGCGTGCGATGCAAAGTCGACATTGATCTGCAATTAGGGCAGCTTCCTTTTCCCAGGCTTGACAGACTTGCGCCAGGAACTCGTCCCCTGCAGGGCTATTCTCATCACAGATTTCCGAGCGCCCTTGCGTCCCGTAGTAGCCAATCGCCGAAGCTTGAATAACGACTTCAGGTTTTTTTTCCATTGGAGCCAGAGCTACTGCTAGCGCCTTGGTGCTTTGGAGTCGCGAGTTGAGAATTTTTTTTCGGTTATGAGGTGTCCAGCGGCGCTCGGCTACAGGATGCCCTGCGAGATTGATAACGGCATCGACATCCTTCAAGGCCTCCGGTGGAATCACGAGTCCGTCCCATCGGTAGGCGTGAGTAGGGTAGCCAAATGTAAAAGACTGGGTTAGCCGGCGCGTTAACACGCGAAGTTTATAGCCGCGTTCACTCAGGCATCCACCGACTGCGTTGCCAAGGTAACCTGAGCCGCCGATGATAAGCACACTACGTTCCTTTGGACTGGGCACGAAAATCTCCACATTGTGGTTCCTGTTATTCTATTTTTTTTCGCGAGACTTAGCGACGCCTTTTTGGTTGAATAGCAATCATCGAAAAAACCACTAGCCCGAGAAACCACCAGCACGGAGCTAAACAATTCGTGTTTCTTCGCTTTTAACGCGAATTTTCAAGTTAAGCATTTTAGGGGTATGTTTGAACCACGAGGTGTGGTGGATAGAGCCTTCAAAACAGATTTTATCCAGTGACACCCAAGTCGGGTGTCACAAATGGACTTAAGTTTATCTTTCTAAGCTACGACAATCCAATGGGTGAACTACCCGCCCCTAAAAGGGACGGGCTTCCAATACTAAGCAGCAGTCGCCGCTTTTCTCTTCTTTTTTGACGTTTC
>PLEQ01000402.1 GCA_003136475.1 Deltaproteobacteria bacterium | reverse complement strand
CATCTGCGAGGGCGCCTCGACAAAATCACGCTTTACACTGGTGCCGGAATAACTACCGTACTTAGCCCGTGAGAGGACATGGTGCATCACATGCCCGAATTCATGAAACAGTGTCGTCACTTCNNCATAGTGACCATCGGCTTTTTCATAACCACTGATCAAGCCAAAATTCGCGGCATGACTGTACTTTCCATCCCGTGGAAAAAGGTCCATAAAGAACTGTCCCATCACATCATGCGTCTGGCGATCGACGACTCTGAACGCTTTGACATCGGGATGCCAAACTTTCTCATTGGGCAGCTCCTCAAAAGTCACATCGAGAATCTTCTGATAAATCCCCAACATCCCTTCGATGGTTTTAGTGGCCGGGAAATAAACCTTCACCTCATCGTCGTCAAGCGCATATTTTTCTTTGAGAAGAATGTTCTCGTAGTAGTCAACATCCCNNAAAATGCAGGACCGTTTGCGGGTCTTTGGCCATGTTGTCGACGAGACGGTATTCTGCAAAATTTTTGTAATTAAGCAGTTTGGCAATTTTTAAGCGAATTTCCAGAGCGCGTGCGAGACGCTGACTATTCTGCACACCCCCTCGGCTCTTAAAATGTTGATAAATCGTTTGGCGAACCTGGGCACTTTTCACTTGTTTCAAAGCAGGGTATACGTGTGGGTATTTTAGGGTCAGCACGTAGTCTTTACCAGCAAGGTGCGAGGCTTCAAGATCGGCAAGAAGACTAGGCGATAAGCCTTCCAGTTCCTGTTTGGAAAAATCGAGCTTCTCGTTCCAATCATTGAGTTCCTGAGAATAGCTCGACTGTATAGCCACCAGCTCACCCCGTAGCTTAAGCAATTCTTTGCGCTTAGACTCGGATAGCATCAAACCACTTTCTTCAAAAGAACGGTTGTAGTCTTCGAGTAAACGTTTCTGCACAGCTTCGTGCGGTGGATGCGCTGCCACACCAGNNAGCATTGATGGCGATGTGCAAATTTTCACTGGCTTCAAAACAGTTTTTGGCAGCCTCTTGCAGGGCGAGATCTTTCAACACGTAACGATAAAAATCTAGAGGTTGGATTTGATTTGAAAAGGCGGTAAACGCCCGGTCAGCACGTTCAATGGTGTTGGCAAAGCTGGGTTCCGACGTCGCGACGATGCTAGCAATTTCTTGTTCCAATTGGTCCTGAGCAGCTTTGCAACGTGCACCAATATCCCCGGCTGAAAGTTGCCAATTCAAGCTCTCTGCTGCGCTCGAGGCTGGCATCACCGGAGTGACAGCACTTTGCACCGAGGCCCGAGGTGTGGAGCAGCTTACGAACACAAAGCAAGGCGCTATCAACCATTTTTTCATGAAAAAATCCTTCTGCAGAAAGCTTGCTAGAGGCCGAGACGGATCAATTAAAGAAACGTAAATGATAGTTTGATAAGAAAGGGTCTTCCACGCAAGGGCAGGAAGTCTGCGAGACTGTAATTTAGCGAGAAAATACCGCGAGTGGAACTCGACTTGCGTCCTTGCGATTAATCCCTAATATGACGCCATCCTTTTGGAATCGCAGCTTAGCTATCACCTTGCGAACTTGAAAGTTTTTGGTGAAAAAAAACAGTTTGGCCATCATCGCAATTCTCACAGTGCTAGGCTCACAAGCCAAGGCACGCTTGGATGAGGGGGCAATCTGTCAAATAGAAGATGGCATTCTGGATGCTGAGTACTTGAGCTCCTTTAACGAATCCCAACTAAGCCCTCAGACCCTATGCCCAGCTCCAGCAGCAAACGTTTGCAAGACTGTGCCTTTCCTGAAACACACGCAGCAGTTTTCTAACGAAGGATCGGTCAACTACGACCTCATCGTTGCCTTGGTCACACCGACGCTCACAGGTCTACAGCGCATTCTGGAAGGCCATAAGGTCCTACAGACCGCCGCAGTGGTCGGCGAAATTGCAATTACGACGCGTCTAGCGCGCAAGCTCTACCAGCAGGCGGCCAAGAACTCGACTTTCCTCGATCTCAAATTTATCGGAGATCTGAGTGGTGACTTCGGGACTTTGGGTGTGAACTATTTTTTGTACCGGGGTTTTAAGACACAGACAGAACGAGTTTACTATTCCCGGCTCAAAATTCCGGCGGTTTGGAATTCTGAAGTACGCAAATGCCTCCAAAGCCCTCCCAGCTACCTCGCGCCTGCGGACTTTGAATATCTGCGCCGAGGCAGTCTTATCCTTGTGGAAACCCTGAATATTTATTTCAAACACCGGCGCAATGACGCAGCCATAAGCCTCGTGATTGTATTTAGGTTAGGCAACCAGTTCTATGAGTTGACGCGCGAATATTGGAGTCAACCCGAGTTCGTTATCACACCGACCATGATCCGCAGCCTCGCCTTTATCAGTATCTTTGCGGTGCAGGCGCCTTTGCAATACACGCTTCATCACGGCTGGCTTGGATTCTTCCTAGGTATAGAATATCTTGTCAGCATGCTTTGGCCGTACTATTACTCGCCATAGCCGGAGCAGAGCTCGTGCCTTTTGCAAAAGAGCTCGGACCGTGATCGGTCACAAAGCCTGCCCCGAGCGCAGTCGAGCGGTTTGAGATGAGAAACGATAGCCCTTCGCATTAAGAAAGTAGAACGTCATGACAGATCACGAACTCGTTAAAATCCTTAAAGGCATCATTCTTGACGGCGTCGACAAAGCGCGTTCTGGACATCCGGGCGGACCACTTTCCTGCCTGGACTTTGCTTATATACTTTTTACGGAATTCCTTCGTTTTGACCCGAACGATGTCCAATGGCTTGGCCGGGACCGCTTTATTCTGAGTGCAGGTCATGCTTCGATGCTGCAATACGCCTTGCTCCATGCGATGGGACACCTGGACTTATCCGAGATCAAACGTTTTCGTCAGCTCCACTCCCTCACACCCGGTCACCCTGAAAATATTCTGACCCCGGGCGTCGAGTGCACCACCGGTCCTTTGGGCCAGGGTTGCGCCATGTCAGTGGGTTTTGCCATTGCTGCTGCGCATTTGTCGGCAGCGTTGGACGCCCACCTTTTCTCACACCGCACCTGGGTGATTCTCGGCGATGGATGCTTGCAAGAAGATGTCACACTCGGTGCGGCTTCCCTTGCCGGTCATTTGCAGCTCAGCAACTTGATCTGGTTTTATGATCGCAATGCCATTCAAATCTCGGGCTCCATCGATCGTTGCACATCNNTCTTTGCTGGCTTTGGTTGGCATACGATCACCATCAACGGTCACGATCATTCTGCCATTCGGCAAGCCATTCGCGAAGCGATCGCAGAGAAAACACGCCCCACGCTTATCATCGGTCATACTCAGATCGGTCAGGGTTTGGCCAGCATGGCTGGCAGTGCTAAAACGCATGGCAGCCCGATCCCAAGCGACGAATTGCGACGCACCAAGGAGCTGCTCGGCCTCCCGCCTGAGCAAAGTTTCTATTGGACCGCAGAAGCCACTCAACATTTCCAACGCAACTTCGACCAGCGACATACCGAGGTATTGCAATGGCAAAACACCCTCCAGACGCGAACAACGCGTGACACGCAATTTGCCAAGTCTTTTCAAAATTATTTTGGCAAACTCAATCTCGACACGCTGCCTGCGCAAGACTGGCAGAAACATAAAACTCTTGCGACACGCACCGCTTTCGGACAACTGATTGAAAACTGGTGCGAACACCTTCCCAAACTGATCGGTGGGAGCGCTGATCTCGAACCTTCCAATGCGCTGGAAGCTTACGTCAAGAAAGTTGGAGATTTCTCTCGCACGAACCGCATGGGACGCAATATTGTCTTTGGCGTCCGCGAGTTCCCCATGTGTGCGATCAGTAACGGTATTGCCTTACACGGGGGATTCATTCCATTCGATGCAACCTTTCTCGTCTTCTCAGACTATGCTCGACCCGCTCTTCGCCTGGGCGCCTTACAGCGTGCCCATG
>PLEQ01000028.1:1405-5717 GCA_003136475.1 Deltaproteobacteria bacterium | reverse complement strand
TGACGCCAGGAGCAATAAAGACATTGGCAGCAATCCAGCACCCTTCCTCAATCTCAATCGGTTTGACAATGAGATCGAACGAAGGTTGATGGAAATCATGTGATCCGGTGCAGAGAAACGCACGTTGTGAGATGCAGACATGGGATGCAATCACAACAGGGGCAAGACTCAGGATGCATACCTCATCCCCGATCCATACATGGTCTCCAACTGTAAGCCTCCATGGAAAAGTAATGTTTACTCGTGAGCGGATAATAACTCCTGTTCCAATTACTGCACCAAACAACCGTAAAATAAAAACTTTAATCTCTGAGGAAATTGGAAACCATGGTGCAAAGAATAGGGAACGGAAGAGCCACCATAGTAGCTCCCTGAGTGCAGATGCTCCCCGAGCAAAGGAGGAATTGTTGAATTGATCAAGTCTCATACAAATTCCCAGAATAATCACTTTTTCTGCGATTGATGAAGTAAAGTAGGATCCAGCCAAAAACAAAGGGATAAAGGACCAGGAGAGTGATGTCGCGGCCCATATTGTATGTAAGCACCAGCCCTATTGCATAAAGAAGCAAATGCCCTAGTTTCTCCCCCATAAGATCCTGTCTTGCCAAAACGGCCACCCAAATTGACATCAGAATAGCAGCAACAATAGGACCGAGAAAAAACCCAAAATTCACAATCCCCTGCCCTATCATACCAGTGGATATTGTGGCAGCAACCCCCCCTTGGGATTGATCTTGATTGCCATACCCCATCCCGCGGGCAACGGCATAATCAATACCAATCAGCGGTTTTTCGGGCCAGAGAGAACGGGGAATAGGATTCACAAGTTCCGCAAAGTACCTCGCTCCCCAATCAGGCTTGTAGGATCCATTACCGATTAATTTATTAACATAGCCCAACTCTTCAAACATATTAAACCCACGATGTTTGCCAGCCTTTTCTCTCTGTTTATCAATTCCCTGGGTTGCGAAGAGCACTGCGATATCACCCTGATCACGGGTATCAATCACAAACTTTAACCATCCCTCAAGGAGTACAAATCCTAACAGGAGAACAACTAATTTTAGTATGATTCCACTTTTCATCCGTATTGCAACCAGTGCTAGAAATCCCGGCAGCAGTACGGCAAGCATGTAGCTACGTGTTCGATCAAATAAGAAGAATGGAGTTGCAAGAAAAAATCCCAGAGCGGCAATAAGCATTGTTTTTAGGNNAATAAGCATTGTTTTTGGACGTGTCGAGAGTGCAAAAACAACTCCGAGAAGCGAATTGAGCATGATTTGTAAATAAATTCCAAGCGCTAGTAAAAAATCAAATCCAGTTCCAATTCTACCTCTATCCCATGGTTCCGCTTTTTCACCCAGATAGGGAAAGAAGAGCCCTGTAAAATCAAAATCAGTACGTATTAATCCTATCAATGAGAGCAGGCAAAAGGAGGAAAATATAAGTTCGGTCAACTGATCCACCTGATTCTGAAAAAGGGGATGATCCAGATCTTTATCTGCGATCATTTTAAAAACCGTGCTTTCCTGCCCCAGATAGCGAGAGTTAAACTTTTGATGGATGACTGGAGCTACGACAGCAAGAGCAACAAGGAAGAAGAGTATCTCCCACCATGCCTGATTCAGGACGCCAGTTCCAAATTCACGGATATAATCACTGTAATCATTATAGATTGGGTCAATAAGATACCAGATTCCGACTGTCGAGGTGACGGTGATCAATGGGATACCTGAACCGTCGAAGCGTCTCTTCCACCCCCGAATCAAAAGCAGAAAAATGGCAATAACACACAGGAAGTAGGGAACAGGAAGGGGAGCTGATTCAGTCATTATGAAAAGATTAAAACTGATTCAGCACGGAAATAGGGAGGGAGAGGAAAGCTATGGAGTGTCTCATTCTGTTTTGGAAAAATCTGCCAGTCCCATCATCACTCATTGATGACACAATCAGGTCGAGCGCCACCACCCAGAATCCAGTTGTAAACCTGTTTTGTTTTCGCGGCAACTTTCGTCCAAGTAAATCGCTCTTTCACAAGTTGCTTGCCGCGTGCTCCCATCGTCGTCAAGTCAGCCTGACTCATCATGAAAAGCTCATTCATCCCCATGGTGATTGTCTGTATATTGGTATCAACCTTGATGGCCGCAGAAATGTTAAATCCTTCCTGAAGATTACATTCTGGAGTCATCAGAACAGGAAGTCCATAAGCCCAGGCTTCCAGCACAGACATTGGCATTCCTTCACTGTGGGAAGTGAGAATAAAGGCATCGACAGATTCAAGCAGGTCCTGCTTATCCTCACCGTGGACCTCTCCGCAAAAAATAATTTCAGAAGAGTTTTCAATTTTGAATTCTTTTTTTGAATTCCATTTTGCAAAGCTGAAGGACAAGCCTAATTCNNTGAAGGATAAGCCCAACTCCTTGCAAAGCTTTATCAACTCCCGCTGATGCCCCCCTTGATCCCAACCTGCGATAACAAACTGCCACGCCTTCCTTTTCTTTTGCTCTATAGCACTCCATGCACGGATCGCATTCACAAGTCCCTTCTTCGGGTGAATCCGCCCAAGAAACAAGAGAGTTCTCCGGACAACAGATTTAAGGTTTGCATGCTTGAATCCGCTCTCATGATTTTTTGCTTCGCGTTGCAGGGGATTACAGAGATCGCTCTGGCTGGAGCCCCCCTCCCTTGAATCGAAGTCATTTGGAAGTTCAATCCCGTTTGGGATGATGCAGATTGGATTTTTAAGGCCATACTTCCTGAACGATACGGCCTCCGAGTGACAGAGGGCACGCATGCACGAAGCCTGGTTAAGATGCCTTTGTTCAAAAAAGTAATGAGCGAGTACTTTTTTCCAATGGGAGTTCCGAACCGCCCAAGGATCTAGCATCCCTTGGGGAGAAACCACATAGGGAATCTTCCTCCCCGAAGCATATCTCTGTGTGACGATACTCGCATAAGTCCAGAGGCCATGAGTGTGTAGAATATCTGGATTACTCAGATCAAGGTATCTCATAAACAAAGGTGAATACCCGAACTGTTCGTGAATGAACGGCTTTATCGCATGGATGGTGACGGGACTCCATTTTTCAAGATCCTTAGCATTATGTTTATCCGCGATTCCCAATACCGACACTTGCATTGGCGTCAATGCAAGTGCTTTGGAAAAGCTCTGAATGATAACAAAAAGACCTCCGGATCTACGGGAAACAGAGGCCGTAATATTGGAAGTATTAATCATCCTGGCCAATTCACAGGGATCCCCCACACCTTGCGATGGGGAAACGCTTGGAAGTTGTGAAACATCCCAACTGCGATAGTGGAACTGTTTTTGAAATTAGCAGGCACATTATCATCGGAGAAGTAAGATTCTTGCGAAAAGACTAAGAAGAGGCGATCTCATCCTTTTAGGACTACTCAAGGCTGTTTCGATAGCCAGCAACACTCCATTTGCAAATCTGTTGGGTCCCCACTTATCGATGATCTTGGAACTTACTTCACCCATCTTGGCCGCCATCGCTCCATCAGAAGAAATCTTGATCATGAGAGAGGCAAGTTGTTCCGCATCATTCGGATCAAATGTCCATCCATTCACCCCTTCCTCCACCAACTCAGGGGCACAGCCACATCGATTGCTCACAAGTACCGTAAGTCCAGAGGCCATGGCCTCATTCACCACAAGCCCCCACGGCTCGGTGGTACTGGCATGGATAAAGGCCCCAGCCAGGGCGCAATAGGCCGGCAACTCCGTATATTGCCTGAATCCTGGCAAATGAATCCACTCCTCCAATCCGAGTTTGGCTCTCAATGCCTCAATTCCCCCCCTCAGCGGCCCGTCACCGAGAAGCACGAGATCCCATGGAACGGCCTCATGATTTAGAATTCGGGAGGCGAAAATCGCACGGTATTTTGCATAGGCTTTTAAAAGCCCGGGAAGGTTTTTTTTTTCGATGAAGCGGGCAGAAGCAATAAAGTAGTTCTGCGGTAACGCAAGGGCACTTCTCAAATTAACGGAATTACTTCGGGCCTCATCAGCCTTCTGTCTGAAGTAGTTGTTATCAACGACATCATAACCCATGAAGATTCTTTCGCGCTTCATTCCCAACTTTATTAAGTAGGCCTGATGCGCCGCCCCTCCCACCAACCCAGTCGAAAAAACCGAGATTACCTTCCCCTTGATCCACTCCTTGAATATATTTCGCCTTTCATCCCAAGCCGTTGACTCGCTCATGAGAACCACAGGAATTCCATGACCGATGCCCCAGAGCAGGGAGAGAAGCGCCTCTCGTGATGCCCAGCCGGGAACAAAAATATT
>PLEQ01000028.1:0-1395 GCA_003136475.1 Deltaproteobacteria bacterium | reverse complement strand
ATTCCAGTCATATTCCGAACTTTCAGCACCAAATTCAACCGCCATCAACTCGCACACACTCGCAGCTGCCTGTCCTCTGGCCAGATGGTAGGGACCGAAAAGGTCAAATAGAATGGCCGTTCGTCTTTTCATCGCGTGCTGATGAATCTCTGCTCCACCAGTGCAAGATTCTCTCCAAGCGTAGCGAGAGTGAACTGCTCAACTTTATCCCTCGCCGCCAGACCCATGCTTTTTACCTTTTTCGGATCACGAGCCAAAGCGNNTGAATAAATCCATCAACTCCATGTGTCACAACCTTCCCACAGTTTGGAGTAGTAATGATGGGAAGCCCAAAGGCCATTGCCTCAAGCTGTGTGATCGCAAATCCATCGGAGAGCGTTGGAAGGACAAAAATATCGGCTCTACCGAAGAATTTTGAAGTATCCTCACGAGTTGTTGCCCCGTGGAAGGTCATATTGCTGGGCGCAGACCTGACCGCGTCCTCTGAAATTCCAATCGCCCCCACCACATCGAAATGTACAGATTCATCCTTAAGCTCCTTTGCAGCTTCAATCAGGTATTGAATTCCTTTGCGAAGGATGACCTGTCCAAGAAATAGCACGCGCATTTCAGCTCCATTTTTGACAGGAGGTTGACTCTCATAGGATCCCAACTTTTCCCCAAGATTATCAATCTTTGGCAGTTTCAGCTCATAGGCCAGGGGAATGAGAACCATTTTTTCTTTCTTCACTCCTTGCTCGATCAGTGCCTGCAAAGTCCATTCAGAATTTACAATAATAAGATCAGCAACCTCCCATTCTGCTTCCCGTCGCAGAAAGAAAGCTTCTGGAACCTGCACTGAACGCTTGGCCCAGCCCTGCCAATCAGCTTTTTCCTTTTGCATCATCTCAACCTCAGTGCGCGAGGGATCCATCTGCGCGACTATTGCCTTTCCTCCCCTAGCCTTGACCCATCGAGCTGGCTCAAGAAATCCGGTGTCATAGCCGAAAAAAATTATTCCCGACCATTTTACTCCTTTTTTACGCTTCAGGGTTTCGACGACAGATCTTCCAAAATCACTCCCAACATAGAGAAACCAATCATAGGGATTACTTTTTCTAGAATTTCCCATGATTGAATCGGTAAGGGTTGTAAGATCAAAACTTTTGACTTCAGCTTCTGCCAAATCCGGGTGAAATCGTGCCGTCAGATTTGGAGTTCCCGTAAGATTTCCTAGTTTTCTCCACCATGGGCGCGACCAAAAGTCCGTATAAAGAGAGTCAAGCTTACCCTCCCGATAAAGCACTCTTGGTACCGCATAATGCTCTCGGGCACCGATTTGTGAGCAGATCCAATGCATTGAATAAAGTGTGGTTAGAGAAATTGTGCTAGCAGAATACTTTGGCGTGAAATTTC
>PLEQ01000325.1 GCA_003136475.1 Deltaproteobacteria bacterium | reverse complement strand
AAGGCCTCGCATTCTGGTCGTCAAACTTGGCCAAGATGGCCATGATCGCGGGTCTAAGGTCATTGCCTCCGGCTTTGCGGATATAGGCTTTGATGTCGACATTGGCCCGCTCTTTCAAATACCGGAAGAAGCCGCAAAACAAGCTATAGAAAACGATGTTCATGTTGTGGGCGTCTCGTCACAGGCGGGTAGNNCCTCCGATATTCAGGTGATCGTCGGTGGCGTAATCCCCGACCAAGATACTGAGTTTTTAATTGCCAAAGGCGTACGCGCAATTTTTGGTCCGGGGAGCTCAATCCCCTATTGCGCATTGAAAATTCTCGACCTCCTTGCTGAAAAAAAACCATGATGACAGTCCAAACTCTTTACGATGGCATTCGAAAACACGACAAGCGGGCGCTGGCCAAGGCGATCACCTTGATCGAAAGCACTCTCGCAACCGACAGGGAGCAAGCTAAAAATCTGCTCTCACTTCTTTCGCACACGTCCACCCCTAAATCCGTTCGCATCGGCATTAGTGGGATTCCTGGGGTTGGGAAAAGCACCTTCATTGAAACCTTGGGTACGCATCTCCTCGCTAAGCATCCCGAGCTTCGCATCGCTGTCTTGCCTATTGACCCCACCTCGCCACTCGAAGGTGGCAGCATACTAGCGGATCGCATCCGCATGACACACATCAGCAACGACCCGCACGTTTTTATACGCCCAGCGCCCACCCAGGGGACCCATGGTGGGCTTTCCCGTCGAACCCGGGAAACTTTATTTCTCATCGATGCGGCCGGCTTCGACTATATCTTTGTGGAAACCGTGGGCGTTGGGCAGACGGAATTCCATGTTACCTCTCTCGTTGACGCCTTCATCCTCTTGCAAATGCCAGCGACGGGTGATGAGTGGCAAGCCCTCAAAAAAGGCATCTTGGAACTCGCTGACCTGATCGTCATCAACAAAACGGATGGCGACTTGAAAGCGGAAGCTTTGCGATTAAAGAAAATTTATGAAAGCTCATTTAGCTACACAAATAATGGTACCGGTCCGCTTGTGATCACCTGCTCGGCCATCGAGGGCCACGGCATACCGGAGATGTGGGACAAACTCACACATTTTATGAGTCAGCAGAGGGAGAGTGGAAATTTTGCATTAAGAAGAAGGCAACAAAATATTTTTTGGTTTGAGGAAGAAATCGTCAACCAATTCCAAGAGATTTTACGTACGAATTCAGTCGTGGCGCAGGCGCTGGCACCGCTTCGCAAAGAAGCTGCCGAAAGTGATGGGCTTGCCTTGATACTCAACTCTGAGAAAGCGCTTCACGCCTTACTGAGAAAAGAATTTGGGCGTGAAAGCTAGCGACTTAAGCTTGCAATCTTCTTCTCGATGCTTTCCAGACTTTCAATATATTCGGGGTCTAGGGCAGCAAATTCGTAGAATTTCTGGTAAAAAGCTACTGATTGGCTGAGGTCAACCGTTTCGTAAATTTGAGCCAATTGCAAATACGCAGGCACGTACTCAGGGGCGATTCGTATACCCTTTTCGAGAAACGTGCGAGCCTGGGCAAAGTCCCGTTTTTGCATCAAAGCCTTTGCGAGACCAAATAGAGCACTGGCTAAGAGGGGATTATCTTTAAGAGCCTTGCGATAAAATTTCATTGCCTCATTAATCTTACCTTTGCCCATCGCAATATCCCCACCAAGACTATAAGCACCCGCTTTATTTTGGCTCGACCAGGGGAAATTGCGAACCAAACCAGAAGCTTTTGAAAACTGTTTGAGGCTGATCAAAGTTCTCGCCAAAATAACCTTCGTATCTTCATCCTTGGGGTAAAGGGAATTTGCCGCAGTCGCTGTTTGCAAGGCTTCGCTATAGAAGCGGATCTTCAAGTAGGTCCAGGCTAGGGAACGTAGAGCTTTTAAGTCGTTTTTTCGAATCTCAAGAGCGCTTTGATAGAAATATATAGATTTGGAGTAAACCTTGCTCACACGATAAGCTTCGGCAAGTGCGAAATTCACTTCAAAGTCGGTTTTGAAAGCATTCAAAGATTGTTCGAGGTGTTGAATGGCGCCTTTATAGTCCCCAACTTTGAGCAGAATAAAACCCAGATGAGCGTGAGCTGTCGCATTATGCGCTTGGAGTTTCAAAGCTTCTTGGTACTGATAGATAGCTTCTCGATAGAGCCCTTGACTTACAAAGTCGTCGGCTGTCTCGACATTTCGCATGGAATTTGCGCTTGTAATACAAGAGCTCAGGCCTAAGAACATCAGGCAGCAACAAAGTTGTAGTCTTAGGGTCAAGGGACTATCCCAAATGAATTAAATGCCTATTTCATCTCTTCTATCGGTCAAAAAGGGTTATTCTAATAGGTAATATTCTTCGAAAAGTGACCAGCAACGGTCATCGAGGGAGTAAAAGGCAAGGACGATTTGTTTATCTTTCCATTCTTTGTAGGAAGCGGAGTTAAAGGTATAATATCGCAAGGCGATGGCACCAGCACGACCTGAGACAAGACTGTTGGGGGTCGGCATAAATTCATCTAAGAAATAGCATTCGTTCGGGGTATTTTTGAGGAATGGCACAACCAAGCCTTCCTTGGTCACACTCTTAGTACTAAAAAGAGCGGCACAAGCACTCAGAACGCAAACAAGGCTTAAAATTAACGCACACTTCATAGTCACTCTTACTAAACTTCACCTCCGTTTCGTCAGAACGTATTGACTCTTTAGATAAAAAGTATTGAGATAGAGGAAATTTTCTGGTTTTTAGATAGATAATTCAATGGAATTTGCGTCTAGGAAAATCGCGAATGATGGAAGAAGCCTCAAAATTACCTACGCCCATGACTCTTCGAGCTTTCGCTTACGATATCAAGCTAGCACATACGGTTTTTGCCTTGCCCTTTGTGCTCGCCACCCTTGTTTTTGTCAATTTCAATTGGCATTTAGGGACTATCTTCTGGATTCTCCTCTGCATGATATCTGCACGCAGCTTTGCCATGGGGATGAACCGCTACCTTGACCGCAAGCTCGATGCACTCAATCCTCGAACACAGAAACGTCTGATCCCGGACGGAAAGCTAAGTCCGCAAGCAGGTTTACGCTGGTCTCTACGCTTTGGCGTCCTTTTTATTTTTAGTGCCTTTCAGCTGAATCTTACGGCTGCTTACCTCAGTCCCCTCGTTCTCGTCATTCTCGGCGCCTACCCCTTTATGAAGCACCTCTCCTGGCTAACGCATTGGTATCTGGGTGCTTGCCTGGGGCTTAGCCCCCTAGCCACGAGTCTAGCGCTCACCGGCGCTCTGAGTCGCGAAGTCTGCCTCCTTGGGCTGGCAGTTATGATGTGGACAGCTGGCTTTGATATTCTCTATGCCTTACAGGACTGGGAATTTGATCGCAAACATGCCCTTAAAAGTGTGCCAACTCGCTTTGGAATTAAAAACTCTCTCCGAATGAGCCGATTATGTTTTCTAGCTATGGTGATGATTCTCGCCGTCATTGGTCGGTTACGAGGAAGCGGCAGTATGTATTTTTTAGGAATTTTTACAATTGCTGGGATTTTGATTTGGGAACAGTGGGTGGTGAGGAGCTCCAATGAAAGAGCGATTTCCTCTAAAATCAATCTAGCATTTTTTAATGCTAATGCTTGCGTGAGTATTGTCTATTTTCTATTCACCCAACTTGATGCGGTCATTTTAAGATGAAAAAAAAGGAAGCCGCGAATAACCCCAAAGGAATAGGGCACACACTGCTTGTAGCGGCAGGCCTGAGTGCTGCCTTATCGATTTTGAAGCTGATTGCGTTTATTTACACTGGCTCCTTGATCGTCTTTGCAAGTTTTTTTGACTCCGTTTCAGACACGTGTACCTCGCTCATAAACAATTTGATTTATAAAAAGTCTATAGAGAGGGCTGATAAAGAGCATCCCTTTGGCCATGGTGGATTTGAGGTTATAGGAAGCCTACTCCAGGGCTTGCTGATTACTTTTTTCTCAGCGAATATTTTTATTGAGTCCTTCCGCAAGTTCCTCTCCAATTCCACTCATTTCCTAGAAAGGTCGTCGTTACCGTTTGCCGCCGCAGCTCTAGCCTTTTCCGCCTTGGGTGGGCTCTTTATCCACTTCTATTTACACGCTCAGGTTAAGAAGATGGGGAAGCGACGTGAGCGCTCGTTGGTGCTACTTGCCGACAAAGCGCACTACACAAGCGATGTCCTCGCTAACGGTGCGAGCGCAGTCGGTGTCTTCATCGTGTACATTACAGACTATGAAATTCTTGACCCGATCATCGGCTGCCTATCAGCGATACTGCTCGGCCGCATTGCCTATCCTATCCTTAAAAAAGCGCTAAAGGACATTGCCCATAATGAAGCTCCGGAAGAATTTCAACAAGTTATTGTTAACATCGTGATGTCCGTCGATGAACGCATTAAAGGCATTCATCTTTTAAGATCTCGCGAGTTTGGTCCGTATCTCTTCGTTGATTTTCATATGAAGGTTGCTGAACTTCTATCTTTAAAAGAAGCTCATAAAATTGGCGACAAGGTCGAAACCGAAATTAAGAAAATTTTTCCTAATGCGGACGTCTTCATTCATCTCGATCCTGAAAGCGAACCTGACCAAAACTATTGGAACCCCTCCTACAAAGTCCCGAAATAAGCCTTAGCATCCCGATTGCTAAAACCTAATCGGTAGGGTTTTCCTCTGGGAAAAATCTGACGATTGGTGACCGAGCAAGCTCCAGCCTATTCTGTAAGAAGGGAGAATAACTAAAGGCATTGCACTTGAGCGTAGTCTGGCTAATCGATGTTTCAAATTCGCAAAAGTCACCCCTATTTGCCCAGCTGGCAAAGAATTTTGCCGTCCGAATCATCGACAGTTTGGCACTTCAATCTGTGTTAACGACTGATTCGGCGCCTCACGTGCTCGTGGTTAGAGCCAGTCCTCAGGCAAGCCCCGAGCTCCAAAGCTTCCTCACAACCGCGCAAGCACAGTTTCTAAAAACTTTCTTTGTTTTTATGGATAACTCAAACAAGCTCTCCTGCTTTGAGCAAGTTCTGTCCCAGGAAATAAAACGCTATTTTATCCGCGAATCTAACATAGAAGACCTGCTCTCACTCTTGCAGAGACTCTTTCTTTTTGCGAAGGAGGATGACGATTTAATTTACTATCAAGGTGTCCGGCTCAATATGGAAAGGCTCGAATGCTGGCTGGCACAGGAACAAACACCTATTTCTCTGTCTTTTAAGGAAGCCAAACTTCTGCGCTTATTTATGCAATCCGCCGGAACATCGCTGAGTCGCTCCGATATCTTAATGAAAGTTTGGGAAAACGTCCGCGTTTCGCCTCGCACCATTGACTGTCACATATCGCGTTTACGTAAAAAACTTGCAAATGCTCCTATTCATATCGAAAGCATTTACGGGGGAGGCTATGTCTTTTCCTAATTCCCTATTGTGCGGCGTATCTTGCTGTTTTTGCTAAAGTATCTATTTCTTATCCGGCAAGATTTGGGATTTTTATAAGAATTATCCTAAATTATTTTCTCCGTCCTGCCGACAAGTTGGCGAGTGACGAATAAGGAAACATTCATTCAGATGGATGAGTCGTGATAGTCAACCTTACATCTCCACAAGAGTTTTTCCATGAGCAACTTAAGTCTGCCCTGGAAACAAGTCGTATTCGGCTTAACAAGGAAGTTGAATTCTACCTTGTCAATCTCCTGTGTGCTTTTGTCGATCCCGAAAAGCTCAATCTCAATGNNATATTATTTAAAAAGGCAACGGAAGCGCCCCTCGATGAAAGACTGAAAATCCTAAAAACCGTCGGCGACACAAGCCTCTATGTCTCAGGCTTTTTTCAAGACTACTTTAATCGCAAAACTTTCAGTATGGATTATTTTATCACTCTGGGCATCAACGCCTATTCGAATGCCTCATCTATTACTCGACAGGTGCATCGCGACTCACACATTTCAATGCTTTACGAATCCCTCGCCGACAACTTTGCAGAGATTGTGGAGATTGTCGCTTACGTCAGCGATGAACTCGGAGTTCCACAGGATCGAGATATTCTAGCCNNTTGAACAAACTTAAAGACCATGGCATAGTACCGATTGATTTTAGTTCCAAAATAAAACAATAAATTAGATCTTCTTCAAATTTTTGCGCATATCTTCAAGAATGCTTTGGACTATCGCTGCATCTTCAAGACGGGCCCGGTTGCGGAGGGTCTGCTGAAGGAGTTCGAATTCATCTTCCATAGAGGAAAACTGCGCCGCAAATAGCAAGTCGGGAAGCGCATGATGGCTGTCGCCGTATAATATCATGAGACTCCCTCGCTTAAAATGAACCTTGGGATCGGCAGCGTTGATTGCCAAAGCTTCCGATAGAAAGAAATAAGACTTCCTTTCGTCCTGAGTGCGTTCGGCTTCTTTTAACAAGTGCTGATAGATGTAGGGAGTACCGAGTGGAATATAAGCACCACCGAGTAGAGAAGCAAAGAACACGATCAAAAGTAGGACCCCGGTCTTTGTTTTAGAGGCCAGAAGCTTGTTCTTTCGCAAGGTCATCATGGCACAACCCAGAACGACCCCACCCGTTAGGCCACCCAGATGGGCAGCGTTATCCATACCGACTTTGGCATTCTCAGAGAGTGATGCAATTAAATTGAAAATTAGGGCAAACACAAGATTGATAATGGCCATAGAGCTAAAGGGACCTATACGACGTCTCCCTCTTAGGCCCTGCTTGTGCATTATAAGTTGTTCGACGACGAGGCCTACTCCAATCAGACCAAAAATAGCCCCCGAGGCGCCGGCACCGATCGACATGTTTGCCAACGAACTGAATAGGTTGCCCATGACACCGGAGCAGAAATAGATCAGCAGAAACCAGAAGCTGCCTAGAAACGGTTCTAAGTAGCTGCCGACCACTTTGAGGGCCAGAGCATTTAGAAAAAAATGTATAATTCCAAAATGTAGAAAAATGGGGCTTAGCAAACGCCACCACTCGCCATGAGCGATACCCACGGGATCTTTGGCTCCCCAAAATGCAAGCACCCGTCCGTCCGGCGCCCACAAACTACCGCTAGAGACTGTTATCAAAATGAAGATTAAAAAATTGACGAGAAGAATGCGTCCGGTCCAGGTTTGAAAATAGAAACGAAGGCGACTTGCAAGAGCTTTCCAACGTATGTGGGCGTCTGTCAATCCCGATCCCACTAAAAGATTTGATAGTCAAAATCGGAACTGTGCATTTCAAGATAGGAAGCTCCTTGAAAATGCACGGCCTTGCCTTTGCGGGAAGGGAGCCACACGCGTGTCTTTCCGCCATCACGAGACAGATGAACGAGAACTTCCTCAGCCTCAAGATCTTTTTCTCTTTCTATAACCTCAGCTGAAATTTCAATCAAATCGCCTTTATGCAGAAGGTTAGAGTACAAATGACTCAATTCGAGAACGACCATTTTGGTGTCTTGGGTTATCGGATATTTCTGAAATCTCACAACAAAATAGCTAGCCACTTTTTCAATGGCCAAAATCTGGTAAGTGCCCTCAACATGCAGAACCGCAGCCTTGTCCACTTTGGCTGAATAAGCTCCTGTCGTAAATAATAAACAGAGGACGATACCATACACTATCCTGGTCATAAAAAACCTCTTCTAGAGACTCGCATCGACAAACAGACTCCCTTCAAGAATACTCTTGGCAAAAACTTCAATTTCTTCATGCAGTGAGCGATCCTTGTCCAAACGGGGTGAAATCGCCCTGATTCTATCATAAAACGTTTGCAGACGCGGAGAAAGTTTAGCGGTCTTGCGCAAGTCGATGGCCTGGCAAGCTGCGAGGACTTCGATGGCAAGGATCCATGCCACGTTCTTGCAAATCATACGCAGTTTTCGTGCAGCAAAGGCCCCCATACTCACATGGTCCTCTTTGTCAGCAGAGGTTGGAATCGTATCAATGCTTGCAGGGTGGGCTAGAACTTTGTTCTCCGATGCCAGAGCCGCTGTCACGACGTGCGGTATCATAAAACCCGAGCTCAAGCCGCCACTATTCGTTAAAAAAGCTGGTAGACCACTCAGACCTGGATTGGTGAGTTTTTCTACTCGTCGTTCAGAGATATTCCCTATTTCCGTAAGGGCTATAGCAAGATAATCATAGGAACACGCTAGCGGTTCCCCATGAAAATTGCCGCCACTAAGCACATCCCCGTTATCAAAAATCAGAGGATTGTCCGTGATACTATTCAATTCTGTTTCAACAATTTTCTCGACAAATTCCCAAGTCATCCGCGCAACACCGTGCACCTGAGCCGCGCAGCGAAACGAGTAAGGATCTTGAACTTTCTTATAGTCGTCATCCTTATTCACTCCTAAAAGAGCACAAATATTCTCGGCTGCTGCTACTTGTCCCGCATGCGGGCGTAAGCTGTGAATCCGTGGATCAAAAGCGGTGGCCGTCCCGCCCAAAGCCTGTAAGCTCAAGGCCATCGTAATATCAGCGGTTGCGATAAGGTGACCGGCTTCGACTAGGCAGTGAGCGCCCTCAACACTCATGTATTGGGTGCCGTTAATAAGCGACAGGCCTTCCTTCATCTCTGGTCGTAAAGTTTTGACACCTAAGCTGCTCAATACCTCGACTGTTGGCCTTTGAGTATTTTTGTAATTCACTCGTCCCTCTCCGATCAGGGCCAGAGCAAGATGTGCCAGTGGGGCAAGAT
>PLEQ01000344.1 GCA_003136475.1 Deltaproteobacteria bacterium | reverse complement strand
CCTTAGAACTCTATACACTGCTCGGAACTATCGAAGCCAGCTATAACAGTTGCAACGATCCAGCCCAACTCGCAAGTATCACGCCCACTGAAGTGAATTTAATCAAAACCCTTGCGACTATGTCCTGGCCTGATTTCAGTGATTTGATCAGCACAGACGGTTTGACGGGAAGCCTGTATCAACTCATAGGGTTGGAAGCCAAACGGGGCAACGCATCTGCCAGTAGTATAGCCAATTCTTCAACGCAAAGTGGCAGTAGCAGTTCCAGTAAGATCCTCACTGCGCTTAGCGATTTCGGTCTTTTATATTCGACTGGCACTTTTTTGATTGCCTCAATAAGCTTTGCGAAACAAGTCAAAACCGCTCTCGACTGGAAGCAGTTCTTAGCAAAGAATCACACCCTCACAATGACATCTCCAGACAAGAAGGAAACGGTCAAACTCAAGGCGACAGATGCTGCCAAGGGCATCTTTGAAGCAACGATTAACGGGAAAATCATGATGAAGAGTGACGGGAAACCTGTAATGTTTTACGAAGACCCTTACACGCGTAAGATCTACTATGATTCATCAGCAGGTACTTTACCGACTTTGGCCACGGGCAACGTCCCGNNCGGTACCGCAGTCAAGAGCATCAAAATTCCTGGTGGCTTTACCTACAACGCCGGATTTTTGGAAGCTGGTCCAACTGAAAAAGGTCCCAAATATTTTGCTCGTACTGAGACCGGTGACTATGTGGTTGATACTTCCGGTGAGCCGCAAGTTTCGGAGAACCAGTATGACAAGCAGTATGACAAGCCGTATGACAAGCGCCTGCCCAACGACCCCAATGGTGGTGGTTTCTTGCAAAAGACATTTGGCAGTAAGTATCGTGCACTTACGATCCTCGCCACCGGTACTGGTATAGCGGTAGCTTTACCAAGCCTAGTCGACAGCTACAGGAAAATACTGGGTTTCAATCTTGCAGATGCAGGGACAGAACCGAGTGCATCACCCTGTGCGCGTGTTTTGCAGTCGCTCGAGAGCTACCCTGCGTTGTACATAAAAGCCGTCGGCGATTTCATCGAACTGGATAATGCAAAGCTGAATGTTTCTGTAGCGTTGCAATAATAAGCGGAGCGACTCACAAAGCTAGACGTATTGGGAATCACTACCAATAACGATCTTTCCTTCTTCTTCGAGCTTGCGACAGATCGTTAGAATTTCGTATTGCACAGCTTCCACGTCTGACAATTTTACGGCTCCCATCGCTTCGATGTCTTCTTTCAACATCTGCGACGCACGCTCCGACATATTTTTGAAGATCAAATCTTTCACGGGATCGCCGGCAGTTTTAAGAGCTACTTTCCACTTGTCTTGCGGTACGGATTTAACCAGTTCCTGCGCACTGCGGGCATCGAGTTTGGCTAAGTCATCGAAGACGAACATGAGCAAGCGAATCTGCTCAGCAAGGTCGGGATCACGTTCGTCGAGGCCATCGAGCAGTTCCTCTTCAGTCGCTTTATCCATAACGTTTAACATATTGGCAACCGATTCTGGACCACCGAGTTTGTCGGTTGAGAAGGAGCCGAGAGCTTGCACTTCTTGTCTGAGGACATCATCGACTTCATCGATGATATCCGGGGCAACGGAGTCAAGATTTGCGACGCGAAAGAGAATTTCAACACGCAGATTTTCGGGAAGGAGTTTCATCGTTTCAGAAAAACGTGGCGGATCCAAATGGGCAAGGATCAAAGCTATAGTTTGGGGATGTTCATTGCGAATAAAACCGGCAAGGGTTCGCGGATCGATCAGGGAGAGCGAGTCAAAAGTGGCTGAGGCGTGCGAAAGTTGGTCGATGAGCCCCTCGGCTTCACCACCTTTGAAGGCCGAACCCAGGACCTTCTTGGTAAAATCAGATCCACCATAGAAGAACTGTTTGTTCTGTTGCAGAATGCCATAGAACTCGAGAATGATTTCATCGACGACCGTCTCATCCAAACGGCCCAGGCGACTCATGGCCATAATNNATACCGATCTTACGAATTTCGAATTCATTGAGGTGTTTGAAAATTTCCGCAGAAATATCTTCACCAAACGAGAGCAGGAGAATGGCTGCTTTCTGGGTGCCAGAATAATTCGTATTGGCCACGGGCTCTCTCCTTGGTAGTTGCCTTTCTATTTTAACATTGATTGTCGATGGCGGCAGGGACGTCAAATACTTGACAGAGCAAAGTCCTAACGGATGTGTGGTTTGGCAAAAGTGGGATGGGTTTAGGCGAGGCCCCAGTCTTGGAGCACTTGTTGCTCCTCCTCGGGCGATAGAACTTTTTTGAATTTGGCCTTGGGCACCCCTTTGACTCGGGCACTGCATTCCGCCCAGCTTGAATGGCGCACCAAAGCACCGTTGACGAGACTCAGATAAAGATAAGCTTTTTTGGAAGAGCGGCTCTTATTGGATCTTTTTTGACTCTGGGAACTGGGCAAATTGACGAGGTCGATGGGATAATCCGCGAATTTACCATCAAAAAGTTGCAGACTTTGCTTATCCGCAAAAGCTTGGGCAATAGTGTCAGCGCGCTCATTACCCGGCACTCCAGCATGGCCAAAGACGTGTTGCCAACGTATAGCGGAGTGTTTTTCGCGAAGGCGCACGAGACTGAGCAGGGGCTCCCAAAGATCTCGGTTGGCCACTGGCGTACCGCTCGCTGTCTGCCAGTTACGATTCTGCCAACCCTTCACCCACTGCGTGATACCTTGGATCACATAAGTGGAATCCACATAGAACGTGAGATCGCCCGGCGTCGTAGCGAGAGCTGCCAAAGCTCCCATGACGGCTTTCAATTCCATACGATTGTTGGTGGTGTGAGGCTCATGACCTGCGATTTCCCAAACGCGTTGGACCTGGGCATCGTAGATAACGGCAGCCCAAGCTCCCGCACCGGGATTACCACGGCAGGCGCCATCAGCATAGACGATTATGGATGTCGGCAAAACAAGACTCCTAAAAATCACGATGAACAGGAATAAGCCAGATCCTTTTCAGAACACAGACCTCAATAATCACTAGTAGCTAGAGTGTTTTTGAGCAGGAAGAAGACACGAGCGTCGGCCTTGTTGGGAACTGAGCGAAAGCCGTTGGATGAGGTCGTCTGACTGATAATTTCCCAACCACAACGTTCCACGAGCGTGGCCAACGATTTGCGAGTAAACAGCCAATAATTCGTGGGGTCTGCAGCATACTCACAATCTTTCAAAAGATAGACAACCTGTTCGTTAGCAGACGAACGTAAACGCGTCGGCAAATGGCTGAATATCCAAGTACCAATGACTAAGTAATCACAAACTTTAGTCAGGGACTCCATGAAGCCATAGGGATTTTTGAGATGATAGAGTAAGCCAAAAGCAAGACCGAGGCCATAGCGTTGTAGAGGATTTTCTGGTGTCCCTTGGGCTAAACCCTCGAGAAGAGGGGCCGCAGCAAAAGAGCCATCAATATTATAGTCAAACACATGAACTTTTGTTCCACGCTGCTTCGCTATGAGCTTCGCAACCAGGGGAGCGTTCTGTCGAACAGCATTATTTTTCTCGTGAGAACAGATGTGTGACTTATCGAGGAGGGAGACAGCAAAGCCAATATCTGAGAAAGTAAAGCCGAGGTCACCATTGGAACAACCGATGTCGATAACGGTTCGGTTCGTGATAGTGTCGAGAAAATGTTCCTGCTTGCCTGAAAACAATTTAAAAAGTACAGGCACGTTACAGAGTATGTCAAAATCGTAGAGAGAGATCTTTTCTTTCTTGAACTCCTCACTTTGACGAACTCTCTCATAGAGCTGCGAACGTTCCGCTTTGAATTTCTTCACGGAATCTCTAAGTCTCTCATTCATTGCGCTCTTCATACAGCAACCTTCTTTCAATTTAGGACGCGGTGACGGATTTATGAGCTGCGGAAGGGCTTAATCCAGCCTAATAGAGCCAAACCCTTAAAATGCGGGTCTCAAACGGCGGGATTGCTTAAATGCCTTACACTCAAATCTCCATTGCTGCTATATTCAGACAAATAAAAAGATATTTCCAATAGAAAGAGCGCAGGCTGAGACCTTGATGAACATTTCTAAAGGTTTCTCTGATTTAGCAGATTTCAGAACTTGCAAAAGCTCGTTGGGGAATTTCAAATTATGAGGCGTCGGGAATAAGAGCAAGATACTTTTCAGAAAACATTTCATCAACCAGTCCCTGCCAATCCGTGTGAACCAGCGTGCTCGACGGATCGAGCGTCGGAGACATAATGCCGGAATACCCTTCAGGAAGGTGTCCTTTGTTCATATAACAATGGAAGAGCTCATGATAAACAAGTTCGCGAAGGAGGAAGACGTCCCCTTTGGTAAAGAGTTGTGATTCTTTACGGAGAACTTCAATATTCATCCACTTGAGCTCGGATGTTCCAGAGATCGTGAACTCTGTCGCATAGTAACGTGAACAGGCTGCCATCACTCCTGGGTCCGCTGGTACAGAAAGTTGATCAACATACACAAGTTGCCGTAAACGGTTCTGCATCTCCTGCGAAATGGGATGCCCTTGAGATTCCGCGTCCTGCAAAAACTGTGGAATGTAAACCGCCAGCTGGCTATCGCGTCGCCACTCGGGGAGGTCGATCAGGGATTTTTGGTAAAAGATCACTTGAAACAAATCGCTTACGGACGAAAAAATCTTAGTCTGCTGGTGTGCACATGCCAAAAGGCAGGGCAAAATCCACAAGACTTTTGCTATCAAACGGAACACGGTCCCCTCCTCTAATCACATAGCGTCGACAAGACTGGGTAAAACGATATTTATGAGAACATTATATCCGCTAGGCTGCACTTCTAACGATGCGAGGAAGAGTTGTGCTGCTTTTTTGAATACGTAAGGCCAGAGATCATAGTCGACCAGAGCCTTAGTTTCGATCCAAACGCGAGTGAGCTGCTTCGCATCAGGCAGAGCACGTTGAAAATCCAAATGCGGAACTAGGCTATGCTGAGCCATTCTCTGCAATAAGGCCTGCGAAGAAACTTGGACAGCATCGAAGGTGATGAGAACACTTCCCGTCACGGTGTTGACGACGACGGTTTCCACGCCTTCAAGAGCATACATACTCTTCCTGACGGAAAAGGCTCCGAGTTCGTTTTTCTTGAGGAAGTCTGTGCGAATGCGCATTCTTCCGGGTAAGGCATGGATGTAGCAATGCATGTGGCCCTCCACAATTGCGTAGACTTCTCACCTGAACGTCACTGTCGATGGTATCTGGCCTTATTTTGTTATTTTACTAGGTTAATGTTTAAATGAGTATAGCCACAGAAAAGGAACCTAGGACAAGGCTTTTGCAACAGAAAAAATGAGGCGAACGATTTTGAGTGGGGTGCGCGCTAACGATTCCGATTGGCAAGCCAAAGACGGTACGCATCCATCAGGAGTGTTGAGGCTGGAGCGAGGGGACTGCCTCTTAGAATCTGCAAAGTCCCTAGGGCCAGCAGTCCTTTCACCATCCAGGGGGATTGCATCGCTTCCGTTAGCACGGGAGACGGAGCGTCTGTCGCTTGCGCGTCTAAGGCGCAGCCGAATAGACCAAGCTCTTCGGCATCGCTAAGTAGGGTTTTGAGCTCTGTGTTATGTTTGATAAGAATACTTGCGGTGAGGGCTTTAATTTCCACCCAATCCGTGTAGTGAAGTTTAGATAGCGTCGCTTGAGTGCGAGAAAAGTAATCAAGATCGTATTTTTTTTCGCGTATGCGGACCCGAACGCGACCTAACGACTCATGACATACAAAAGCATTTGGCAACATAAACCCGCCACGATTCATAGTTTGGTTCTAATGGGTTCCGAGTTCCTGAGTACCCAGAACGTCTTCTCCTAGCTCTCGGCCGTCGAACGCATCAGCGACCGCTTTCGTCTGAATTTCACTTTTAACTTCGGCAGTTAAGTCTTCAAAGTTCTCCCGCGCACGCGCGATGGATTCTTTCAATTTTTCATAAGATAAAAGCGTGACACGGATCACTTCTTTGCTCATAGCTTTCAAAGACTGCTTATCTTTGCCAACCATCGCTCCATAAGCTACGCCAGCCCCAAACCCGAGGGTTATACCCACAAAAAATTCCTTGTTGAACTTGATCATGTTTTTTCTCCTTTATTTATCCAAGCGGCTGCACCGCACTCGCGTCGCTACGGAAGCCGGTCTCTAAGGTCTCACTAGCCTTCGGCTGAAAGAGGGCTCGATACGACTCATTACATACGTAATTGAGACATGCAAACCCAGCACAGATCAACAAGTCACCCAAGCCCAGCGGCGCCAAGCCAAAAAGTTTTCGTATTGTTGGAATTGCGACCGGAATCGACTGCAGCGCAAATCCTGACACAACCGAAAGCGGAACATAGGGATTCCGGGGGAGCCGTCCACGCTTGAAAATGCTATGCTCAGCCGAACGCGAGCTAAAAGTATGTAAAAGTTGCGTCGACGTCAAAGTTACAAATGCCATTGACTGAGCGCGGTGTCCTCGACCATAACGCGCTGTGCCTAAAGCGAAGCTAGCCAACGAGAGCAGGGCCATCAGACTGGACTCCCCACCCACGCGTTTGAAGTCGCGACGCGTCATAAGGGCTTCTTTCGGGTCACGCGGCCCTCTTTTTAAGACACGCCCATCTGCCGGTTCCATCGCCAACGCCAGAGCTGGGAAAAGATCAGAGATCAAATTGATCCACAAAATTTGCAGAGGGGTCAGGGCCTGCCCCAGACCCAGTACACAACCCCCCAACATCACGAGCGTCTCACTGAAATTGGTGGCGAGCAGGAAGAGCACAGCCTTCTTGATGGAGTCGTAGGTCGTGCGCCCCATTTCGATCGCGGGAATTAAAGTTTGCAGCTCATCATCCAGAATGACGACGTTGGCAACTTCACGAGCGACATCTGCACCACGCCGTCCCATCGCAACCCCGATGTGCGCCGCTTTCAATGCAGGCGTGTCATTGATGCCATCGCCGACCATTGCGACGATCTTGCCTTTGGATTTTAAAATTTGGACAATTTTTAACTTCTCTGAGGGAGCGACACGAGAGAAGACATGCGCCCGCTGCGCTAGGACTTCAAGCTGGCTTGGGGCCATATTTTTCATTTCGGAAAAATCACAGACTTCCAGATCTTCTTCGCCAGCAATGCCCAAGGACACCGCAAGCGCACTGGCTGTCGCACCTTGATCGCCAGTAATCATAATCGGTTTTATACCCGCAGCGTGCAGGGTGCGAATGAGCTCGCGCGCGCCTGGGCGTTCGATATCTTTCATACCGACCAGACCAAGCCAGATCAAAGGTAAGCTCTCGTCTCCCTCTTTAACCTCACAGTACGCAAGCCCCAGCACCCGGAGCGCCGACGATCCCATTTCTTCGTTCTGTCGTGCGATGCAAGCCCTAGCGGCCTTAGTCAGCAGAGTTTTGCGACCTTCTTTAAGTTGCCACTGGCAAAGTTCGAGCACTTGTCCGGGGCTGCCCTTCACAGCAATAAAACGGGTCGTCTCTCTCAAATAGTGCTCGGTCAGCATGTAAGTCTTATTCTCGGTCCGATAGTCGGTTTTGAGTAAAGGCGACTGGGAGCGCAATTTCACTACATCAAGTCCGACAGCGAGCGCTAAGTTGATCAGGGCTTNNCTTCGGTCGGACTGCCCTCTAAAGTCGGAGGCCCCTGCTCCTTCGACACGATGCTGGTTTCATTGCACAGGACACAAACTTTAAGCAGGCACGCAAACTCTCTATTGATCGGTAAAGTCAGGTCCTCATGCAAAAACGGCCGGTCGACAGACCATTCTATCCTGCGCATACCCGCAAAAACGGTGACAACGGACATGCGATTCAGCGTCAAGGTTCCCGTCTTATCAAGACAAATCACTTGGGTAGACCCGAGTGTTTCAATGGCGTCAAGATTGCGGACGAGTACGTTCTTCTTACGCATCTTCATCGCGTTCTGAGCGAGAGTGATGGTAACGAGGACCGGTAAACCTTCTGGAATAGCTGCGACGGTCATCGATAGGGCTAATTTGAGGGTTTCAATCAGACTCGAACCATAGAGGGTGCTGACGCTCAGCAAGCCCAGACCCATGGCTGTGCTGGCGTAAATCAGGACGTTCGTCATCTTCGAGGTCTGTATCTGCAACGGCGTTTTGGAATTTTGCGTGACGTTGACCAAACCTTGAATCTTCCCCAGCTCGGTATGCGCACCAGTCGCCACAATGACCCCAAATGCTGTACCACCGGTGACAAGTGTGCCGCGATAGACCATATTTTTACGATCTGCGAGAGC
Organism: Deltaproteobacteria bacterium; assembly: GCA_003136475.1. Lineage (GTDB taxonomy): Bacteria > Bdellovibrionota_B > Oligoflexia > Oligoflexales > Bog-1112 > BOG-1112. The sequence goes on along the minus strand of PLEQ01000344.1, from coordinate 1,663 downwards.
GAAACTGGCGCTTTTGAGGGTTTTTGAACTTTTCGTGACCGGAAGACTTTCACCGGTCAACGCAGATTCATCGATCGTAAGACCCTGCACCTCCAAAAGACGCGCATCGGCAGGCACAGACATTCCGGCGCTCAGACAAACGAGATCACCGGGCACCAGCAGCTCGGGTGCTGTGACGCTGAGTGTCTTATTGCGTAAGACGGAAACGACCGAGACACTCGAATTTTCTAAGAGACTCGCTGTGCGTTCGGCCGAACTCTCCGTGCGGTAACCTATATACGCATTCGCACCGATCAAAGACATGATCACCGCAGCCTCGACAGCACCACCCGAAACCAAGGACAGGCCGGCAGAACCCATAAGAAGCAGTATGGGTAAACTGGTGACCTGCTCCCAAAGTATTTGAGCTGAGGTCCGCGCACAGGAAGCAAAGGTTGTATTGCGTCCAAATTCTTGCAAGCGCTTCTGCACTTTAATTGTCGAAAGACCCGCCTTAGCTCGCACTTTCCACCGCGTCAACACTTCTTCACGCTCCAGAAGGTGCCAGTCCTCTTCTACCACTGCAGGGACAAGCGCCGCTGAATGTTTCTGCTCGGGAAAAGGCAGAACCGGTCGAGGATGATGCCTGTTCTTGACAATCAACGCATCAATATTTCGACAAATGACTTTCTCTCCTGAGACAGCCTTATCCGCGTCAAACAGTAAGAGCACGCTCCCGGTGACGACACTCACTTTGACACTTCTGACACTGGCAAGACCGCACAGCTCTTTTTCAAATAAAGCTTGGAGAGGTGCATTACGACGCAAGCTGGGTACTGAAATACGAATACGCCCGCGTACAAGATTATGAACGATTTTGTAGGAATGTAGATGTTGCGAAGAAGACCTTGAATCTACAGGAGACGTTCGTTTACTGGCAAGGATCTTTTTTTTCAGCTGGGATGGACGCGCTTTTTCAACCTCTTCAACCTCTACGAACACGATAACCTCCGTCGATGTGCTGCGCACATCCTCTACCAGATTGGCACTTTTCAGTCAACGCGGGCTTTGAATGACCAGCCAATATTTCGCTCTAGCCAGATCTTTTTCATCGACCATAATGAGTGCGTAGTGACGTTTTCAGGATCGAGTTTTTACTTTATTTTAATTTGACTACGCTTGATTAGTCAGATGATACTGTCGACCGATGCCATAGGAGGCGTGTGTGGAGACTATTGATTTTTTCCAAGCAGTTTTTTTTCTAATCGCTCTTGTCGTCTTATCCATCCCACTCGGAGCCTTCATTGGCAACGTATTGCGGGGTGATAAACATCTTCTCTCGCGTCCCCTACGTTTCTTAGAAACCGGTATTTATAGGATGAGCGGAGTCGAAACAGCAGCCGAGATGACTTGGAAGCAATATGCGCTGGCACTCTTGCTCTTCAATCTTGTCGGTTTTTTGTTANNGACTACAGCTTTTCCAACACCTTCTCCCACTCAATCCGGCAAAACTTGGGCCGGTACCGTTCTGGCTGGCTGTGAATACGTCCGTCAGCTTTATGACCAACACGAACTGGCAAGCCTACGCGGGTGAGAACACCCTGTCTTACCTAACTCAAATGTTAGGTTTAGGTGTGCATAACTTTTTGAGCGCTGCGACAGGGATTGCGGTGGTCGCAGCCCT
>PLEQ01000177.1 GCA_003136475.1 Deltaproteobacteria bacterium | reverse complement strand
TAATCGTCTTTGGTGTAGCGCCCTGTTCTGCGCGCTTGACTGTGAAACTCGAGAAAGTCCAAGAGCATCTTAGGATCGTATGCCGTGTGAGCTCCGACCACTCCGATCTGTTGAAAGCGCTCCAGGTCTAATTTTTCATTTTCGGCAAAGAACTCCTCATGCGATTTTTCGCCTTCCGTGTTGGACGCGCTGAAAAAGCAGGGCCACTTCCGCTGCGGGATCAATTCGGCACAACGTGAGCGGGCTTCGGCACCCGACGCGCAAAGATAAGGCTCATATTTTAAGTGCTGCAATAAGTTCGTAGCTAAGTCGGAAAAAGTACTTTCATTCAGCCCGCTCTCTAATTTAGGAAAAAAGATATCTCCCTTGTACCCCAAGATTGCCGAGAGCAGACAAAGTTGCGCAGCTTCTTCATGCGAAATAAAATAACGTTTGATATCATTCGGGGCCGCCAAAGCTTGCTGCTTGGCNNGTGCACTGGACCACGCTTGCTTGTCGGAGAAATAATGCATGATGCCTTCCATCAGGCATTTGGATGCTCCCATAAGATTTGCCGGATTGACCGCTTTATCCGAAGACACGGAAAAGAATTTTTTAAGAGGGTACTTCAGTGACGCGAGAAATTCGAAGAGATAAAAATTATTGGTGTCAATCATCCGCAGTAAACTGTATTTATCCTTTTCCGACCGCACATGCTTCACAGCGCTCAGATTAAAAATGTAATCAAAAGGTTTGGACTCTGCAAAGAAATGCTGAAGCTCGTAGCTGCCCAATGCGATGGGAAGTGTCAGGAACTCTTGGGGGACCGGATGGCTAGGATCAGAACGCAGATCTCTCACCACTTCGACAAGACTGTTTTCATTGATATCAATCAGGACCAATTTGTTGGGACAGTACTGGGTGATAAGCTTCACCACAGCAAACCCTATGGAGCCAGCAGCCCCGATGATCGCAATCGAAGACCCTTCCATACCAAAACTAAGGTCTTGCGAATGGGCACGCATGTCTTCTGCAAACAAGGAACTCTGGCGGCCTGTTGCCAGCCATTCAAAGTCAGTGTGTAACACAACGGCCTCCACTTTTAAGTGGTTGATCTTCGAAATTTTTGAGTTTAGATCATTAAAGATGAAACGAAAAAAGCATACTTGAGTATAGGGACCTGGTCTAGACTTGTCGAGAGCCATCACTCAATTTAGGAAAGGTTTGAAGAATGGATGTCGCGAGCGAACCTCTGATTAGCGTCATTATGAATTGCTACAGGAGCGACCGCTTTCTTAAAGAAGCTCTGGCCAGTGTCTTTGCACAAAGCTACCAAAACTGGGAACTTGTGTTTTGGGATAATCAGTCCAGTGATGCGAGTGCCAGCATTATTCAGGCTCTAGCGGATCCTCGCATTCAGTATTTTTATGCTCCGCGCCACACGGGTTTGGGAGAGGCGCGTAATTTAGCAGTGGCACAAGCTCGGGGTGAATGGCTAGCCTTTTTGGATTGTGATGATTATTGGACGCCTGAAAAATTGGTGAGGCAAGTTGCGATGATCCAGAGCGGTGATCAACGCCTCGGTCTCGTGTATTCACGCGCTGCGATTGTCGGTGGCAAATATCATGGCCGCGAACTTGCAGCCGACTATAAGGGCAAAGCGCTACCGGAAGGCAATGTGCTTAGGGAATATTTGATGAGCGATAATTTTATTCCCCTCTTGTCGGCAGTTGTGCGGAGAGATGTTTTTTGGGCTGTCGGGGGCATAGCTCCCGATTTCAAACAAGCTGAGGACTTCTATTTATTTGCCGCGATCGCCGCCCAGTATGAGGTGCGTGCTGACCAAGAAATTTCCTGTTACTACCGTATGCATGATCATAACCTCTCGATTCGACAAAAAGAGCTCGCCTGTGAGGAAGCCCTGCGAGTCATCGAGGCGTTTTGGTCTTTAGTACCTCAAGCCCAGGAACGTACCCACGAAAAGACACGATTGATGAGCCGATATAAAGTTCTATCCGGATTCTTTAAAATACAAGCTAGAAAAAATATCCTTAGCGGGTTCAGCACGCTCCTCGGACATCCTATACTAACCCTGCAGACCCTAGCTCATCATTTTAAATAGCTGCGCCTTTGAGGTCCCCAAAACGTTCCTTATAAGTCCCGACAATAACGTTTACCGCCTGATCAAGGGGCAAGGTTTCTACGTTGAGTATAATATCGTAGTGGGAAGGCTCGTTTGGGTCTTTAGCAAAATAACGTTTGTGAAAGTCGGCGCGTTCTTTATCCATCTTTTTAATTTTTTTCTCAGCATCGGTGAGTGACATCCGCTCGCGGTTTGCGACCCAAGGCCCACGGCGAGCGAGCATGTTCATCGAGGGTGCGGAAAAAACTGGTGCTTAGGCCGGTGTTCTCTGCAATGTTTTGTAAGAGTTTTTGATCCCAAAATGTGAAGTTCAAGTGTTTAGCGACTTGGTGCCGATTAAAGAAGCATGGGTGCCATAGTCGCGCGAGAGCGTAATGAGCGGGGCTATTTTTTTTTCCTCCTTGGGTAGGCCTTGCCATTTTTTGATTTGTTCTTCAATCATAGCAGAATAGTTGTTCGTCACTTTAGTGGTTCCTTAAATTGGTTACTTAGCAATTTTAGCATAATCTTGCAGCCTCTATGTGTGTACGGGTTGACATAAAAGTCTGGAATCAGCTATCCTGACGGTAGAGATTCGGCTAGCTAGAAATTTATTTAACCCCAAGTTTATTGAGTGGTTGTGAAGATGCGTTTAGTCATGCTCTTTTTAGCAACTTTTGTACTTATATCGCAACCGGCAATGGCCTATGTGGATCCAGGAACGGGCAGTCTTGTTCTGCAATTAGCTTTTGCACTCTTTGCGTCGTCTTATTTGTGGTTGAGAAGAGTTCTGGATTTTGTTCGTAATCTTTTGCGAAAGAACAAATGATGTTCGATGTTGATCCGGGTTCCTTTCGTGATGCCTCCAATTTTGTCTTTACCTATCAAGACCACATTTTTCGGGCTATATCGAAGACGTATCAAGGTGATTACGATGCTTTACTAAGCTCGGGGGTTTTTGAATATCTGCAAGAGCGGACCTATCTCATCAAACATACGGAAACCGACATAGCCGAGGTGGGGAATCTTGGCGCTCTCTATAAAATCATAAAACCCGTACAGCTTCCGTTTATTTCCTATCCCTATGAATGGTGTTTCGACCAGTTCAAGGACTCGGCTCTGCTGACTCTGGATATTTGCTTGGCAGCCCTTGCCAGAGATTTTGTTTTGAAAGATGCCTCCGCATTCAATATTCAATACCATAACGGCACCTGCGTACTGATCGATTCCACCTCCCTGACGCGCTATGTGGCAGGCCAGCCTTGGATGGCTTATCGTCAGTTTGTGATGCACTTTCTGGTGCCCCTCCTGCTGATGAGTCGTGTTTCGCCAAATTTGAACGCTCTTTTAAGGGTCTATCACGAAGGTATCCCGCTCGACCTTGCGCGGAAGCTGCTGCCGGCACGGATGGTCTTGAATCCTTGTGCGCTGTTCAATGTCTATCTTCATGCTTGGTTTGAGAAAAAACATCAGGGTGGTGGTCAGGCGCATAAAGACGCTTTTTTACCCAAGCCTAAATTGCAAGCGATGCTCACGACCATGCGCGAAATGATCGCTGGCATGGGAACGAAGCCTGTTCTCACGACTTGGTCCGACTACTATCAGAATGGCAGTACAGAACCCGACATCCTGCAAGATAAAGAAAAACTTCTGCTCGCTCTTTTCAGCAGAATCAGCCCTGCACCTAAGTCTGTGCTCGACCTAGCCGCCAATAACGGTCTCTTTAGTCGCGTTCTAGCCCCCTATGTTGAGCAAGTGATCTCGGCTGATTTCGATGCCGATGCGGTCAACCAGGGCTATATCTTGAATAAGTCGCAGGGTCTTAAAAATATCTTTTCTATCACGCTCGATTTTCGCAATCCCTCAGGCGGTGTAGGGTGGGGCTGCGAAGAGCGTAGCTCGTTTTTTAAGCGGGGACACAGTGATCTGACGATCGTTTTGGCTTTTATCCACCACTTGGTGCTGACGGAAAATATTCCCTTCCGAATGGTGGCAAAAATTTTAGCAAGACTCTCCCCCCAC
>PLEQ01000517.1 GCA_003136475.1 Deltaproteobacteria bacterium | reverse complement strand
GAGATTTAAATGAGACAGCCCTGGCTTTAGGCCTTTGGTAAAATCTCCTTGCTCTCTTGTACACGCCGTATATAACACGCTATGTAAAAAAGAATGGAGGTCGCATGCTATCCGATCGTGAACAGCAAGTTCTAGCCTTTATCCGCGATTATAAACAGCGTACGACAAAAGTGCCATCAGCTCGCCAAATCAGCTCGCAGCTGGGTTTTAAGNNTTAAAACGAAAGGGCAGCTTCTTCATCGGGAACCGGAAACAAGTTCCTACGCTTTATTGGAAGAACATGGCAGTCATACGAGGGTGCTCAGCGTACCTCTCTTGGGTCAAATCGCAGCAGGTCATGCTGCGGAAGCGTTTACTCAAGGGGATCAATTTATTGAATTGCCGTGTGCTTTCTTCGGAGAGCTAGCTGAAGAGATCTTTGCCTTGCAGGTGATGGGGAACAGTATGAGTGGTGATTTTATTTGCGAGGGGGATATTGCGATTATCAAGAAGCAGAGCGAGGGTTTTCGCAAGGACGATATTTTGGCGGTGCGTGTGGGCAGTGATGAGTTTACTTTGAAACGGCTCCATTACAAAAAAAATACCGTGGAGCTGGTACCGTCAAATTTGCAATACGCGGTCGTCGAAGTGCCGTCTGAGCAGGTGACGGTTATAGGGAAATATCTTGGATTGCTACGACGCTCCTAGCTTCGAGCCTAGGGAGCGCAAACTTCTTAAGGCCTGGGATAGCACGCTCGATACGTTTTTTGGTGGCGGGCTCCCACTTTCAGCTTTGGTTGAGTGTGGCTTTCCGATGGGCAGAGAAGGACGCTGCATACTGTTGCTCTTCTTGGCTAATCTCAGTCAAGGTCAGCAATATCCACCGGCCTTTATCTTATGGATCAATGGTTATGAAAATCTGCAAGTCTTTGCACCGGCCTGGTTTGCAAGAGGCCTCGTACCAGAACGAACCGTGTTTGCATACTCTGCAGATGTGTTGGTGGATTTGAAACGCATCTTTATGAGCCCCCTCTTCAAAATGATTGTCATCGATAGTCCCCAATTTTTTGCTCTCGAAGATTGCNNCTGCGGAACTATTTTCTGACGAACAAGAAGGGCAATATCGCGAGCAACTTGCGCCTCAACGCCTGGCGTGACCATACGCAGGGGGCTATGAGCCTACAAGCGGTCAAAGGTTTTGGTCCTCGCGCCCAAGCGGTATGGTGTGCTTCCTCTTGATATCCCGTATTGTCAGAAAGAACGACTCAGCTACGAATGAGAAGTCTCGGCTACCCACCGCAATGAAGCTCTTTTAATTATAGGTCCATCCCGACGATTTGCCATATAATAGTCTGTTTTCGAGACAAATATTAAAAATTTTATCTTAAATTTTACTCTTCAATTTCTTCATGACTTTGTCAAAATCTTCTTTAGGAATAGAATCCACCATTGCAAAATAGAAAGCGTTGCGAAATGATGTCTTAATTTCTGGCACGCTAGAAGTATAGGAGAGATTTTGCAGGATCTCGTCTAAATTATCTAAAACAGATCTTGGTTGCATAGCTTCAATTGTATGAGTCACAAGGTCTTCAAGGTCACGCCATTCCCCAGCAGCCACGGAATTTTTCACGCTTAAAATCTCCACAAGTTGCCGAGTCGTATCTTGCAAAGGTTCCAAGTCTCCGCGGTCAGCTAGATACCGAAGAAGTTGAATAGCATAGACTCTAGAAATTGCTTGATCATCAGAAAAATGTGATTTGGCGAAATCATTATCCGTTAGAATCTTCGATGAAAGTTTTATATTTTCCGGGTTTCGAACTAGGTCATCCAGAATTTTGCTGCGAATCTGGTCTTTATTAACCATCGCGTTTACATTATACATGGCTTTGAATGAGAATCGGAGTGTAACTTCTGTAAGATCAGAAGCGCTTTTCCTTGAACTCTCAACTTGCTTGAGGTTTCGCAGACTCTCTGAATATGTCTGAAGCATCTCTTCTTCTTTTTTTTCAAGAATCTTTTGAATGGCGTCAACATAGGAAGAATGTTTTTTTTCATGAATTTTCTTCCAAAAAGATAAACNNATAAACCAAACAACAGAAAGAAAATTCCAAAAAAAATGCCAAACACATTTCTAAAATTCAAAAAAATCTTATTCATGATAGATTTTTCTCAGAGCAAGCCAATTTTGGCATTTAATGACACTATGAATTTTCGATCTATCTTGAGTTAATAGAGGGACTTCGCTCTCATGTCTGAACTTTTGAAGATCTAGGGAACTAGCTAGACCTTTTTGATAAGCAAGTATACGCATCAACTCACAGTCATCTACCGGCAAAATATTAGATTTAAAGACTTCAAATTGCCTATAGCGGGCGGGATCAATGATTTTCAGTTGTTTTACTTGATCGAGAAAGTCTTCGAAGGAAACACTATCAGGCAGTGATTTGCGCAAGAAAATTAGATAGGCGGTAGCGATCGGTGCAAGGTAAGATGTGACGGGCGGAAAGGTATCTGAAAAAGGTGACCAATGGCCCCATCCCGTAGTAACTCTTAAAAGCTGATCAGCTTCTTTGTTTTGTTCTTGATTTTCAGCAAGGCGAACTTGTACGAAAAGATCTGTACAAGCAGATTTCGATCTTACGCTTTCAGAAAAGGCAAGATTCGCTTCATCTGTCATAGGATTATCGGAAATTAATCCTTGCACACGAATACGGTTAGGAAGAGTCACGCAATCTGTCACAAACTCTTTGGCGCCTTTATCTAACCACACAGCATCTTGTGGCCCTGCTTGTACAAGGGTGACGTGCGGTATTTGGCTCAATGGACGATAGAACTCTTCCAAAAAAATCTGAAAAACAGCGGCTATAGTCTTGTTAGCAAAAATATAACCACATTTCTTCAATGAACCTCCTGTGAGCCATTCCTTAGAGTGACCAAAAGAAAGATTAATCCAGTTTATTCGATGAGTTTCTATGTGGCTCTTTAGAGATTTTGTTAAATTTTGAAGATATGTTCTTAGGTCAATCATTGCTGACGAGTCTTTGTCGAGTCGACAGAAGAACTCTTTGTTGTTTATCTCAAACATCTTAGCAACTAGGAATTCAGAATGAGGACTGTATTCCGCGATGGTTCCTAAAACAAAACTTCCATGAAAAAAACCAGTCATAATTTGCTCATATTGAGCATTAAATTTTTCACGAATCTTTCTTGAAAGCTTCATTTTCCTAAGAAGGTCAACCGAAAGGTCATGATATCTATCACCAATGGTATCGCTGAGAATTTTTCGGAGAGCAGAAACTATGTATAAGGGATCTTTTATTGTTGTGTAATAGCCAGTGTCATTAGGTTGAATAAGATCCAGAACTCTCTGTCGATAGCGAGTGTAGACCATTGGGAATTCGTCCCAGTCAATAATCAGCACTCGTCGTCCCAAACTGAAATGATGACCTTGCTTTTGTTGGAAAAGTACCTTTTCCAACGCACAATTTCCTACGCCTATCCCCGCATCGTCTGGACACGTTGGAGTATCGTCTAGTATTTTGTTAATCTCATGTAAAACCGGCAAATGATCTATAAGGGGTTGAGGAGGATTAAAAAAGTCGCAGTTGCTTCCACAAATATCATTTGGAGCATTTTCCATATCTTCAGTCGCCTGCAGTGAATCGGCATTCGAGCATGATTGCAAATACCCGGATCCAAAAATTGTGAGTACACAATTTAAAACTACAGCTAGCATTTTTAATCCCATCGTTCTTTTACTTTTCTCGAATGAGAATCGAGTTAAGCTCCGACTGAAGAGAATTTTGCCACGCCAAATCACCAACCGCTAGGCCTTCAGCAAGAATAACGTGAGAAGCACTTGTCTTTCCGTTCGTCAGGACATTGAGAACCTCTTCGTTGATGAAGCGGCGTTCGATGTGCTTAATCTCAGAAGGCGTTCCTTTAGAAGGTACCAACTTGTTCCCTATGGTGAGATTCTTGGCAGCAACCATTTCCCCAGACCATAGCAGTGCAGCATGCTCCTCTGTGATTCCAAGTATGTTCCCATCAGTCGTGTGTAGATAAACTAATGGCTTATGCTCAGGACCGTGCGTACTCTTACGAATTTCTCTTGGTGCAAGCTTCCAATCTAATAAACTAGCATCATCCGTTAAAGACCAAAGTTGTTTGCTTTCCTGATTTTGGATGATATCTTTAATTGACATCCAATCCGATTCCCCGAGATTTTTGTTTTCAGTAAACAACCTTGTGTTAGGATCAAAACAGCCGCATGGACACCAACCTTGCAAGTTCATGTCTCCGGAATCATCTTCAAGGCAAACTGGGGCAGCATTTTGCGCGATAAGAGTATCGTATTCTTCCTTATTGATGCACCCGCTGCTAAGCGCTTTTGTTTGCGCCTTGCTACATGATGCAGCACTTAGTCCCTTTTGATTGCAGCGGAGAGCGTTATTAATTTCTGGCGTTTCCGAGATTCTGTTTCTAGAAAAAGCCAGCGGATGAACAAAGAGGGCAAATAAAATACCAAAAATTTTAAATTTAAAAGAAATCATTTTTTTCTCCTGCGTGATTCAATTCATTCTTATTAAGAAGCCGAAAACAACAAATTCACAATAGAGTTGTCCAAGAATTG
>PLEQ01000283.1 GCA_003136475.1 Deltaproteobacteria bacterium | reverse complement strand
CTAGTCTTTCTTGCTGTCCTCGACTATAGGGCGGCCTTCTTCCAGCCAAACTCGAAAACCTCCGCTCATCGACGAGACATTGGTATAGCCCATCTTTTGCAAGTTATCCGCAGCCAAGACGGAGGGATAGCCGCCGCCGCAATAGAGTACGATCTCTTGGTCCAGATTCGGAAATTTACTTTCAACATCGCGCTCGATCACACCCTTGCTCATGTGAATAGCATGGGGAAGATGCCCGCGTGCCCATTCACTTTCCTCGCGTACATCGACTAAGAAAAAGTTCACTTTTTTTTGAATATTTTTAAGAACTTCAGAAGTGTCGATGTCCCGAACTTTCTTCTTAGCCTCATTAACCAAAGCCAGAAACCGTTGCGAGTGCTTCATCCCACAAATCCAAATAAAAAGGAAGATGGAGCGGAAAACGGGATTCGAACCCGCGACCTCTAGCTTGGGAAGCTAGCGCTCTACCAACTGAGCTACTTCCGCAGTAAATATCTGAAATTCGTAACAGAGATCCCCAGCAGGGGCAAGTTTTTTCACGCTTAGATTCTGGCACGCTGGTGCCTAATGTGTATCCCCAATCGGCCCAAGTTTATCGAGTACCAAAATTAGCTTTGGCTCCTCTTCGCTGAGTGCCAGTCGCACTTCAAAAACAGCATGCCAGTCGTTGTGTTGGTCAGGGTCGGTGAGCATGAGCTCAGCGGTTATTTTTTCCGTGCCAAGACCCGTGATGCGCGTGTTTTTGGGGCTGCGAGCATCGGGTCCGAGCGCAATATGGGAGTGGTCCTGGTAATAGACTGCGAGACATGCTTCAAACTTTTCTGCCATCCATTTTTCATCACCTTCCGTGAGCAGCGCCAGTAAAGTTTCATAATCACGCGCAGCGAGTGCTTTGAGAAATTGAAAGACGGTATTGCGAATGAGAATGGTGATGCATTTGGCATCGAGGGGTGTTTGACTCGGCAGAGCCGGCGTTTCGGCAATAGGCGCGCCTTCGACGCCTTCTTGGAGGTCGCTGAGCCGTTTCCATTCGCTGACGAGGCTCGAGTCGGTCGTTTTCAGCATAGTTTCGAAGAATAGGATCATTTCATCGACAGCGTCATTCTTCAAAATATCGGGAATGGTTTGAGAGAGTACTCGATAAACGTCCGAAACATAACGCAGCAGCACACCTTCCGCCCGTTCCAAGCCATATTCACGAATGTAATCACCGAACGAACAGTAACGTTCATAGATATCGCGAGCGATCGATTTCGGTCGGATGTTATCTTGGCCGATCCACGGATGCTTAGCGGAGTAGTCATTGAAAGTGCTGTAAATAAAATCAGCCATGGGTTTGGGGTGCTCGAGTTTCTCAAGTTCGTTGAGACGGTCGTCGTAGTCCATCCCTTGCATTTTGAGTTCTGCAATTTTATCGCGTTTCACCATATCCAGTTGGCGATGGAGAATGACTGTCGGACTTTCCAAGATCGATTCGACGAGGGTCAAGAGCTGGTAAGGATATTCGGGGATGAAGGGATCCAGATGATTGAGAGCGTCGAGTAAATAGAGCGAGAGCGCTTGGTCCAGCGAAAAATCTTCCTGCAAGTCAATGTTGACGCGGACCTTGCGGTCATCGAGTTGTTCTTCTTTAGGAATAAACTCGACAATTTTCTTATCGACGAGGGCTCTGAACAACTGGAAGGCCCGTTTGCGATGGTGAATTTTGGCCGAGTCCGATTCATGGCTGTGGCGGATGAGTCGCTTCATGGTGCTGCAGCCATCGGCTCTTTGACTCAGGACGTTCAAGATCAGACCATGATTGATTTGGAAGCTGGACCGTAATTTTTCAGGGGCTGCCTTGACTAAGTTTTGAAAGGTCTCTTCGTTCCAGGCGATGAAACCTTTTTCTGGTGGCTTAGCTTTTACATATTTTTTCTTGGGATTGAGTTTGGCTTTTTGTTCAAGCTTACGATTTTCAATAACGTGTTCGGGCGCTTGAGAGATGACAAAGCCTTGGGTGTCAAAGCCCTTGCGGCCGGCGCGACCACTGATTTGATGAAAGTCACGGGCACTAAGAATGCCGGTTTTTTGGCCGTCGTATTTGCAAAGTTTGGTCAGCAGCACGGTACGAATGGGAATATTGACGCCAACACCCAGAGTGTCGGTACCACTGATGATTTTGAGCAAACCTTTTTGAGCGAGCGACTCGATAAGAATGCGATATTTTGGCAAGAGTCCCGCATGATGGATGCCGNNATCTGTTTTTTAATTTCTTTGCCATAGGGGCTTGAGAAATTGTAAAGGGCAATCTCACTAGCGAGACGGCTTTTTTGTTCTTTGCTGCAGAAGTCTATGCTCAGCAAATTTTGCGCAACCTGTGCCGCTTCACGTTGGGAGAAATTGACGACGTATACAGGGGCCTTGTCTTGGTCGACCAACTCGGTAATCACTTGATCAAGCGGTTCTTCACTATACTGATAACTTAAGGGGACGGGACGATCCATGGATTGGACGATGCTGGTGGGAAGGCCGTTTAATTTGGTCAGTTCCTGTTCAAAAAATTCCGTAGCGCCGAAGGTCGCAGACATGAGGAGAAAGCGAGTCTTGCGCAGAATGAGGAGCGGTATTTGCCAGGCAAAGCCTCGATCACGGTCGGAGTAGTAGTGAAATTCATCGATAATGACATCGTTCAAGAGTGCTTCCGGACCCTTGCGGAGCGCCATGTTCGCAAGGACTTCAGCGGTGCAGCAGAGAATAGGGGCTTCGCGATTCACGGCAGCGTCACCGGTTAGCATGCCGACATGTCGCGGACCAAAATCTTTGCATAGGGCAAAAAACTTCTCATTGACCAAGGCTTTGACAGGACTGGTGTAGAT
>PLEQ01000211.1 GCA_003136475.1 Deltaproteobacteria bacterium | reverse complement strand
GAAATAGACAAGGCAGTAAGGGTGTTTATTTTGAGAAGTGAGCCATTCAGGAGCTGGCAATTGTTCAGCGAGAAGGGTGAATTTTTTAGCGAGACGTTCCATGTTCTCAGCATAGGCCTGGGCGTCTTCGGTGTAGCGACCGAAACGATCATGGCCCGAACCGCGAGTAAAATAAGCCAAACGCGGATCATCGCCTGGCAAGCTGCGGTAGGGAATGCCATCGCCGTCGTCGTCAGTATAGCGGAAAAAGGGTTTCTGACGTTTTTCAAAACTTGCCTTGCGCAAAAGTTTACCGCGATCCGGAGCGCGCTCATCCCAAACGAGGGGAGGAGATACAAATTCATTCATAGCCACTTCGAGTTCAGCCATAACAATGACCGGTGTTTGGTAACGTTCGGCCAGGTCGAAAGCTTGGTAAGCGAAATGGAAACATTCTTGGGGATCCGAGGGAAATAAGAGAATGTGCTTGGTATCGCCATGCGAAGCGTAAGCCGCTTGCAGGAGGTCCGCTTGCTGGTTGCGGGTCGGTAAACCGGTGGAGGGACCGCAACGTTGAACGTTAAATAAGACCGTTGGGATCTCTGCATAATAAGCGTAGCCGAGGATTTCATTCATCAAGGAAAAACCAGGACCACTCGTTGCGGTAAAAGACCTTGCGCCATTCCAGGCAGCGCCCACCACAATTCCAATAGCCGTCATTTCGTCTTCAGCTTGGATCAGAGCGAAACGCTTGCGTCCGCTTGTCGGATCTTTGCGATGACGTTCGCACAAAGCTGAAAAATGTTCGACGAGGCCAGTCGAAGGAGTGATCGGATACCAACCCACCACACTCGCCCCCGCATAAAGGCAGCCCAAAGCCATTGCATAATTACCTTCGATGAGGATCTTGTCCGAAGCGGCTTCTTTTTTAGCTTCGATGTGAAACGGAAGCGGGCACGAGAAGTTCTGCGTAGCGTAGCGGAAGCCTAGGTCAAAGGCTTGAAGGTCACTTTCCACACCTTTCTTTTTGCCATAGCGCTCGCGAATGACCTCTTGCAAGGTTGACACGGGAATATTCAGGAGCGCTGCTACCGCTCCGACATAGATGAGATTTTGCAGCATAAAGCGTTTGGGACTACCGGGGAAGGCATCGAGCGCAAGTTGGGTCATCGGTAAAGGCAGATATTGCAAGCCTTCGACCTGAGGCGGTGTAAAGCTGCCGGTGGCATCAAACAGCACATAGCCTCCGGGACGCACGCCTTTCAAATCCTCGGCAAGGCTATTGCGATTGACCGCAACCAGAAGGTCTGCAAATTCTTTGCGTGAGCTGTAACCGTGGTCGCTGACCCGGATATCATACCAAGTCGGCATACCTTGAATATTCGATGGGAACATATTCTTCGGACCGATGGTCACACCGCAGCGAAATAAAGTGCGAGCGACAATGCCATTCGCGCTGGCTGAACCGGTTCCATTAACTGTCGCAAAACGAATTACAAAATCGTTCATGTAGCACACTCTCATCGCAGAGGAAAAGGAATGATCTGCCCGTTTTTTTCTTTGGTGTCTTTTTTTCTCTCGCGCTTTTCGCCCGATGGTTTGGAGCCCTGTGGAGACGTCGTCGAAGCTATAGGGCTTTTGCCATCGGTCTTGATAAACATAGTCGCCATGCCCCCACCCTCCAACATACGCCCAGCAGCGATCCCAGCTCGAATGAGGTGAGCGGTCTTAGCATCTAAGTCAGCTAGTCCCGGCAGTCTATTCACCCCCGCGTTTTTTTGCGCATGCAAAATGATCTGCATCGCCTTATCGATATCTCCAACATGTAAATAGGCACGGGTGAGAACCGTATAAAGATCGNNGTTTGGTGAGAACCGTATAAAGATCGATGAGCACACGACGTTTTGTCTGTGTTGGTTTTTGAGTGTTGGTCTCTAAAACTTGGAGGATGATGCTATCGAGTTGCACAATGGCAAGCGAGAAGTGCCCAACCCGCCAATCTGTCGCAGCGCGCAACGTTCGAGTCAAAGCACGCAAGGGCACCAGCACCCAAAGGTAGAGGAAAAAGCGCTCCATGACCAGTGGGCCGCGTAAAATACCCAGTGGGCCGATCAGCAAAGCGTAGATCGTCAAAAACAGCGCCCCCAAGCCATCCGCTAGGACAGCAAGAATAGACGCTGAGATCGATTTGATGTCCTTTTCCACGGTGATCCCCAGTCGCTAAGACGAAGCCCGCCCGAACGGTTCGTAAAGAGTTCAAAAGCAATTTATATTGGCTTGGAGGAAAGTTCTAGAAGATGTATCAAAAAGTTGCGATTGATTTCATAAACTGGTATGACAGTCATTCCAAATCGGCGCCGTAGCCAAGCGGCTAGGCAGCGGATTGCAAATCCGTTCAGAGCGGTTCGACTCCGCTCGGCGCCTCCATCTTTCCCCTGAAATCCAGCGTTTTCCCACCCTTGCTCGGACAAGACACGAGTATAGTTGTGCGCAGCCCCACATTTATTTACGACAGCAGGAATAATTTGATCACGAGTATAGTCGCGTACGGCCCCACATTTAGTTACGACAGCAGGTACAATTTGATCACGAGTGTAGTTGTGCGCAGCTTCACAGCGATTTACGACAGCAGGTACGATTGTATAACGTGAGTAGCTTAACGCGGCCTAACAGTTATCTCTTATGGCGGGTGCAAGTTCATGGAATGTGTATTGGTATGCGAAGGGACCTATTATAGCCGATAGAAACTTATTGGGCGTGGGTTTGCAAGACAGAGGAGGGGATTCTTGCTCCGCCTCCTGAGCTTCGATCTCGGAGTGCGTATCATCGTTTGTCTCAACAAGCTGAGCTGATGCTTGCTGTACAAAAATCATACTTGAGATCAGTGTTATATAACATATTGATAAAAGACTCTTCTTCATTTGAAGGCTCCCGGTTAAAAGTGAATCTCTGAAATGACGCAAGACCTATACCAGAGGCGAACTAGGAAGGCTTCAAGGAAGTAAGGTAAGATTCTTGGTAGAGTGTGGCTAGGATAGTGAACGGTAGTTTTAGCGGCACATGAGTTTCACTTCGAAAAAATTGGCATGAAATGTTTGGGATGGGTGTTTTGTGAGGTCAGGGATATGGATAAAGAACGTGTTAACCGCAATGCGTCCTTATTTTGTAACAGGATGTTTTCTCGTCGCTTTATTTCTGCTTGCGCTGCTGTGGCCTATTCTTGTGCGTGTTGAATTTCTGGGTGTGGGTTATTGGATCGCTTCTTACTCGCAATCTGTTGTCATGAGTATTTTAGTGACCGCTATGGAGTGTCTGTGGGTCCTTATTTTTGCAAGCTTAGTTAGGTTTTGGCCCACTATCGTTCTTGGGCTCCTGTATTATGGTTGGTGGCTTGCGAACGTGTTGGAGTTTCGGGTTTTTGGTTTTGTGCGACAGTCTAACCTTGCTGCGCTCTCGACGCTCTTCGTTGGCCATGACATGGCTTTTTCTATGGTCACTATGCAGATGCATGGCAGGGATGTGTTGGTTTTTGCTACCAGCTTTGTTGCTCTGCTTCTGCTCGCCCACCGTATTGGTAAAATGGCCTTATCTAAAAGCATCACGTTGCCGCTATTTCTGTGCTGGAGTTTAGGATGTATAGCTTTTGTTTCCATCGATGCATCGCGACGCCAAGTTTTCCCTTATCGGAGCTTCTACGATGCCTTTCTGGCTGGCTTGGCTAGGCCGTCGTGGATGGAGGTGATCCGTACTTCACCGTTCCCTGTCCCCTCGGCATTTTCGATTTTCTTTATAGAAAATAGTGAGGCTTGTCACTTTTCTGAGTTTGAAAAACCTTTTGCGGGCTTGGCTACGGCTGGTCTCCCGATCCTGATTGGCATTCAAATTGAATCGGTGAATGAGCGGGTTTTATCTGCCCAATTTGCCGATGGCCAGGCTGTCTTTCCGTGGCTACATTCGCGGCTCCAGCAGGCTAGAAGCACGACAGCATCCCCTATGATTTTGTCGCCAGGTGGCACCTCGTCGGCAGAGTTCTCAGTACTTTGTGGACTCGATCCGCCCGGTAGTATGGAGCCTTTTGGTCACATTAAAAGGATGGGTGAGGTTTGTTTGCCAAAATTCTTGAGCCTGCAAGGGTATGCGACCTACACAGGCCATGCTAATTTTTTAAATTTCTACAATCGGGGCGAATCTTATCCCATCCTTGGCTTTCAAAAAGCCATCAGCATAAAAGACATTCATGTCGACTCCCAGCATGCTACCCGCGTGGGTCCAAAAGACGACGCTGCTTTTGCGGAGATCCGTCAGCAGATCGATTTTACAAGGGGACCGGTCTTTCTTCATTTTGTGACTTTGCAGGGCCATGCGCCGTTTTACTTGTCTGATCCGCAAATGAAGCCCGTAAATTTTAGCACGTTCTCTGCCAAATATCCTCAAACCGAAGCCACCGGTCGCTTCTTTAACCTAAACCATGATGTCGATGTTTCCTTGCAGCACATCTCGGCGATGATAGCGCAATTGAGTTTAGATGTGCACCGTCCGGTTTTAGCCTATTTTTATGGTGATCACGAACCACCCTTGCGACAAGATATTTTCCTCGAGGCACAGAAAGAGGAGACAGATGTGCGCTCGTTGATTTTTGAGGACGCAGTGGTTCCCTTTCTGACTATCGCTTATGACAAGGGTGTGGAAACTATTTTGAAAATGCCAGATTTGCACGGTATTAAAACTTTAGCAGACGCAGTTTTGATTCTACAGCACCAGCTCGCTGAGGATGAGCGTCTCCATGATCGTGCGTGGGTTGAACTGAGGCAATTGTTGGAGCATTTTGGAAAAGCGAGGAGCCCAGTTTGGGCTGTGAACCAGCGCCGCTTTCGAGGCTATCCCGTTTGCATGCTTGAAGATAAGCCTCAGTACTTTGATGTGACCTTGAATAGCTTATCCAGAGAATTGAATCGCTCGTTGCTCGCCTTCCAATGTCAGAATTCACTGGATCTTTCTTTAAAGCTCAGCCCAAAAAATCTTGCGACTCCTCACTAAGGGCAATAGCTCTAAGCGTCTTCGAGAGGCGAGTTCACAATTTTTTTGCTCTTGAGTAAATCTTGCCAGTAGTTAGGCGAGTTGTGTTGCTTGTTGAGGTAGCGGGTGAATCCTTCGTAGGCTTTGGTGTCGACGACTTTCAATTTACCCGAGCGAATGCTTGCGGCATGAACGGGGTGAAAAAGACGATCTGTCCAATAGATTAACATTTCATCCGCAAAGTCAAAATACAGTGGAATACGCTGGAGAAACAACTTAGCTTTTTCTCGGACGTCTTCCGGTGAACTTTGGTAGAAGCCTTGCACTTTAGCGCGATGGGCCACCGCTTGCACTCGGATATTGTCCGGTGCGTGGCAGAGTACGATTGTGGGTGAGTAACCGTTACTTTTTATTTTATGAAGGAAAATAGCAACTTTATCGCTTGTTAAGGTGGTCCCGTGACCGATATTAAATCGTGAAATCGAGGCTTTTTCCAGAAGCGTATTCGCTATAAAATTCGATGCATCACGCCAATAATCGTAAGCCCTTTGTTGCGCAGCTTGAAAGCTTTTGGCGTTGGCAATCTCATAGTAATTCATGGATTGAGAATAGTAGGTATTGATCATGAAGCGCAGGCCGCGGGTGTCGGGGTCGATATAGGCAAGATCTTTGAAACGAGGCTCTTTGTGCATCAGGGTTTCGAGTATTGTCGACTTGTGGGCGCCAGGCGCACCCGCAGTTGCAAGGTAAATAGGTTTGAGTTCCTTCGGCGTATTCATATTGCGAAGGACGAGTTCGGAAATATTCCTAAGGTCTTCTTGGATGAGGTCCTTTTCTAAAGGTGAGTAGTTCTTCATTAGGTTGTCAAGGAAAGGCTGTTCAAAGAGCGGCTCCGCTAGGCTTGAAGCGTTGTAGAAAAATAAACAAGACGGGAAAAAAATATTTTTTAAGAAATGAAACACGTCGAATCCCCCTCTAGAGTAGTAGATGCACAATAGTGTGCGCAGAATAACTAAAGATTGGGAAATTAACAAGATGGGTTGCTTGACGATTCTACGGAGGTACTAACATACGGAGGCACTAAGACTGCGATCTCTCGCTGGGGCTCGAGATGACAAAAGCTGAGGGATCGAGATGACAGGTTGGAAGAGCAAGGCTTCCCCGAGCGCAGTCGAGGGGAGCCTCTTAGTCCCTTTGCAAGATCTTTTCACCTGAGGGGCGGTCATTTATGGCAAGTCCCCAGTTTTTCAGCAACTCATCATAGTAGCTTTGAACATCTGGGTTGCCATATTCGGGGTCATGTTTAGCGAGGAGCGTGCGGAGATGAGTGAGAGCCGTCGCGCTGGGCTGGTTCCATTTGCCAAAAAAGGTTTGAGCGGCATCTTTGACAAATGGGTCGTCAGGATGAATTTCAGGAAAGTGCGCGCGCAAGTAGATAGCTGCATTGACGAGTGCAGCCATTGCTGTTTTTTCGGAAGACTCTAAAATCTGCAGACGAGCTTCCCGAAATTGCGGCACCAAAGCTCGTATCATCACGATAAGATGAGAACGTAGCGTTTGAGACTGAGCACTCAGCAAGGTTCGAACTTTGCGGTTTTGAACGACAAATAGGGCGTTAGTCCGGCCTTGATTTTCGTTTTCGTCAACACGGGGGGTGATGGAATGCGAAATCATCCAGAGTTGGGTCTCTGAGAGGAGCATGAGCGAATGGGGTTGGGTAATACCATAGTAGAACTGATTGACCATAAAATTGATCCCGACGCGTACCCAAAAGTTGCTAATTTTAAATGTCTTGGCAAGAGCCGGAATAAAGTAACCAGCTGCGCCGAGCGCATAGGGAGCGTAACTTTTAAAAGAGTCTAGAGCACCTGGCGTTTCAGGATCAGGAAAGTGCGCATCATCTATAATAGCCCACGCGTTTAAGAGTTCTAAAGCCGAGCGGTCTTCGTTGTCAATCTTTGCCACAACGGCGTCTTGGAAGCTCTCGCTAATGAGCACGCGTTCCGCAAAAGAGCTCTTGGCCAGGCGTGCAGTTGTAGCGTCTTGGCTATCCATCTCTGGATAGAGCTGACTGAGAAATCGAGCTGCATAGGTGACCAGCTCTGCAGCTTCTTCGAGACGCTTGTCGTGATAAGCGCTCGCTGCCAAATCGAAGGCTGCTTCGAGAATCGGTAGGAGCCGTTCGTAAACAGCACGCGCCATTTGAGCTTCAATACCGAGCCGGCCTTCGATTTCGGAGATACTTCCACCAAGCACCTTTTCAATTTGGTCGACGAAGGGATCGTTGTTATGAACAGCACTTCCGAAAAAGTGTTGAAAGTAAGATTGGGTGCGGTCGAGAGCGGGCTGCTTTACGGCTCGTAAGACGACTTCACTTAGCGTTTTGAAAGTCTCGGTCATAAATATACCAGGACGCCCGTTGGCAGTGAAGATCCGATCGGTCATGCGTTTGATCAGATACTCTTCAAGAAGCGCCTGCGCGAGCACGGCTACATAGGGCAGGCCGTAGATGTAGTAAGGCAGTTCATCGGCATAATCGGTAAAACCCTTGGCGTTTCCTTGTGATGAAAGGGAGCCTGGTTCTGCGCCTAGGTCGTCTTTTAGGAACTCACCGGTCACATCTGAAAATGTGCAGCTTGCAGCATCGTTCGTGCCTTGCGCATGAATTTGCGGACTTGATAGCAGAGAAAGCAGTAAAAGCCAGTGTATGAAATGCCTAGTGTTGTGCATTATTGGACCAATAGTTGAAGGTTTCTTGATAGTAGCTTTGAACCGAGCGATCCGTTGCGTAGTTTTCATCAAGGAGGGCGATGCTTGCAAACGCTTGCGTTTTAAACGCGTCAAGATTCGGCATTTTGCTCCCTAAAACACTTTGGACGGTTCTGCTGATAAAGGGGTCTTGTATACCGGATTCCGGATTCATCTGACGCAAATAGATGAAGGTGTCCGCAAAAACAGCTGCCGCAGTTTTTAGGTCTTGACGTGCGAGATGATTATAAACCGCGAGACATTTCGGAACGAGGATCCCCAGGACACGCACGATGTTGGCACGCATCCGTAGCGAGCGTTCGCTCAGCATGGTTGTCACGCGCGCTTGCGCGCTGCGGAGACTGGCCTCTGTTTGACTGACGCCCTTTGCTTCGAGATTTCCGATCTTTTGAATGGCGAGAGATTGCAAAAAACGGCGACCGCTCGATGTGCCGTCGCTAACAAATGGGCGTATGAGGGCGTCACCAATATTGCTTGCGGCAAACTCGATGAGTTTATCAATGGGCATTAACCAGTAGGGGAGTCGTCCACAAAACATGGCTGGAACGAGCGCACCGGTCAGTAGCGCAGCCTGTGGCATATAGGTATTGCCTGCATCGGTATGATTTGCGGGAACAGCTTGAGCTGCGTTGGCCTCACAAGGCGGAAACTCAAAAAAGGGGTCGGTGCTGATATGTTCTTCATCCGTTAGGAGCCAGATACTAAGATAAGGAAGGTAGACCTTATAAACCTCTTGTTCTTCCAAGTCAGCCTGGCTTGCGAGCAAGTGCTGGAAGATGCGTTGGTAGAAATCGGTGCGATCGATAGTTGCCAGGCTGTCGCTTAGAAAAAGGTGTAAGGGGTTTAGGAAAAGCGGGTCTGTGGGTAAAAGCTCCGGTTGGAGAAAACGTGCTAGAAATGCTGTATGGGCTAGGAGAGCAGCGGCACGTTCAAGATTCGCTTTGCGCAGTTCACGACTGGTTTCTTGTAGAAGCAGGTCCAATATAGGTTTGAAATGACCGAAGCCGAGCCTTTGCTTGCCCGCTTCCGTACCGAGTCGGGCTTGTAGCGCGAGCCCGCGATGGTGCAACTCACTCTCCGTCTCTTGCACACTTGGGGGACTCTCTTCGAAAAGTGATGAACTGCCATACTGGATCATGGAGCGAAGGCGTTCCGAACTATGCTCACTGGTGGTTTTACGAATGGACGCCGCATGGGTTTTATGAAGGCTTTTTAAATAGATTTGCTTAGCATCAATCTTGCTATCCACAAAGGCGAGAGCAAATTCGGCTGCTATAGGGATCGCTGTCCAAACCAAAAGCGACTGTACCAGAGCATAGGCTTGAGTGAGAACGCTTGGGCTCTCCGTTTGGGAAGCCTTGCTGGTGCCGTACTCAGCCGATTGATTTTGGGAAAGAACCTTGCTCGACGACAACGCGACGATAAAACTTAGGTATAGGACTCTTTGTCTCATTAAAGTTTGGACCTCCATCTATAAAAGTAATCAGTTAAAGCTCAGATAAAGTACTCGGAGAATACTAGCGCCTAGCGCGTAAAAATATCGGCAAGGATGCCACCGCTTAGGAGGGCAAAGATAATGAGTGTGTTGTAGATAAAATTCTTATTGACTTTGATGGCCTGTGGTCTGTTTTGAAAATGACCGGAGGCCAGGTAGCCGATGACAAGTCCAGTGAGAGCACCGACACCATGAATGGTATTGGCAATATGAAAGCCGAACGCGCTCAAGAGCCAGCAGAGCACGTAGTACACGAGGAAAAATTTGAATAGGTAAGGATCCAAACGAAACGGTGAGCTGGGGCTAAAGCGATCATAGGCCCAGCTAAAGAAAAACAGACCGTAGACCACACCGGACATGCCACCAAAGAACGGACCGGCAACCAAGTAAAATGCGAGGTTCGAGGGCGCTGCAATGGCGAAGACCAAAAGCAGAAAAGGAAGTGTGCGGATATGACCTTCAATCACCCGCCCAAATTGGTAGAGCCAGATCATGTTAAACGCGATGTGGAAAAAGTCGGAATGAATAAATATCGGTGTCACGAGTCGCCAAATTTGGCCATGGCTAATTTCTCGAAAACTCCGGATGCCGAAGGAACTTGCCAGAAAGTTCTCGGAAATCATCAAGTGACGGAAGAGCCAACGATCACGATCCAGGAAATTCAACAGAAAATAAATAGCCGAGCAGGCAATGAGAGCGTAGGTAGCGTTCGGTTGACGCGGGCTGGCAGCGTGGTGAAAGAGTTGGGTGCGGGCTTTCACTTCAACTGGGGTTTTCGTTGGGCTGACTTTTTTTTTCCATTGCTTGCGCCCCTCCGTGGCGTGCTTTTGATAGACACCGGGGTCGGGAGCTGACAGAAACTGACTGAGAAAGGTCCGCGATTTTTGCCAGTCGCGGTCATGGATTATCCAGATATCACAAGAATTTTCCTCGATGCCTTCAACTTGGGTATCCACGCCTTGCGACACCAAATACCACCGAAAAATGTCTGCTTTCTCTGAATTTTCAAGCGAGCCTACTTTGCGCAAGATTCTCTCCATTGCGAGGTTTGAGATTTAAATAGCGTAAATTCACGCCTAATGCTTCAGTAAATAGAAAATAATTCTGCAGGGAGGAGAGTTTGACCTGGCTAAGTGATAAACGGCGGCTGCAGGTGATTGGTCTTATAACCTTGATCGTCGCTTTTTGCAGCATAGTCTATGAACTCATGCTGGCGCAGTGCCTCTCCATCATTCTCGGGAATACGGTTCTACGCTATTCCTTGACCATCGGGCTTTATCTTTTTTCCCTTGGTATGGGTGCTTTGGCTTTTGCCTTCTGGAAAAAAGCGAAAAGCTCGCAACTGCTTTTGGTGATCGAGCTGGTACTGGCTGTTCTCGGTCTCTGTCTCCCCTTTCTCATTCTTGGCGGCGACCAATTTTTGCGCCAAACCCTACAGGGCCTGATGACCAACCGATCTTCGGTCTTAACTTGGTTGCCGAGTTGGGTCTTCATGCACGCTCTGATCGTGCTTATCGGTTTGCTGAGTGGAGCGGAGCTTCCTATTCTCATGGAGATGGGACGGAGTCTTGGCGGTGACCCTGCCGCGCATAAGGTCCTAGCGCTCGACTATGTTGGGACCTTCGTCGGAGCTTTGGCTTTTCCACTGTTTATTTTTGAGCAATTGGGGCTTGTTGCAGGTGCCGCGCTGGTGGGGGGGCTGAATGCTTGTGCAGCCTTAGTGGTCTTGGCTTTCTATCCAGAAACGCGTCGCCGGCATCGCGTGCTGGTGTGTGTGCTGAGTCTGGCCGCAAGCTTTCTTCTGATCCGTAATGAGGAAGATCTGCGGAATCTTTTGGTGGGGTATGTCTTTGGCTAAAGGACAGACGGCAAGGCCAAATCTTGCAAGCTTTCCTATTTCTACCCTCATTGTTTTAGCAATCCTGACCTCGTATGCAAGCATGACGTATGAACTGGTCATCGCTCAAGCGATTGCCATACTGACGGACGAAGTGATTTGGTGGGAAAGTTTTACGATCGGAGCGTTTATTGCCGCTACCGGTCTTGGTATCTTCGCTTTCGACGACCTTGCCAAGAACGACGACCTTAGAGTCTTTAGGCAAGCCGAATACCGGCTCGCTCTGGTCGGGCTGCTGGCCTTGCCACTGACCTTGTTCGTGCATATCTATTATCGCATTTATATCGTGGACTATGCGCCGCATAGTGCTTTGCGCAGTCCGTTGAATTGGGTGATGCTGACCTGCCAGATTCCGAATCTGCTCATCGGATTTTTTTCAGGCCTGGAGCTCTGCGCCTTGTTACGACTGGTCGGTAACGCTAGGTCCAGGGTACAGATTGGTGTGATTGCACTCTATCATCTCGGGGCTTTATGCGCCGCTTTGGTGTTTGCAGTAGCGTTGTGGATGAAGATCGATGCGTTCGAACTGGCTTTCTGTGCTGCGATCTTGAACGCCCTGATCTTCTTCTACCTTGTGAGTCGATGTCAGGCAACTTTCCCCTTTGCCGTGCGACGCCACGTGCAGACGGGGTTGGCGAGTGGGCTTCTTCTGAGTCTGTTTGTGAGTGTGCATCCAGGTTGGGAATTGTTGCGTGAGCTGCAAATGAAAAATTTCTACTACAATAATATTCGAGTGGAAAGCCACGATGGGGGTTTTACGCAAATCGGACCGGTGCCGCTGACAGGTTTGCTAGCCTGGGGAAAATCAGTACCGCCCATCGAGCGTCACATCAGTTCTTATCAAGTTATAGACATCGTCCGGAGTGACCGCCACGAACCTGAGTGGAAACTCTATCTCGACGGGCACTTTCAGTTTTCTTCTGAAACCGAACGTTTTTACCACGAGATGCTCGCCCATTTGCCCGTCATGCTGACCCGAAGTATCCCTAAGGAGCTTTTGGTCTTAGGGGGAGGAGATGGTTTGTTGGCGCGTGAATTATTGAAATATGGGGAGCGCGTTCATAAAATCGACCTTATAGAGCTTGATAAAGATATGATTCATCTTGCTAAGGCTTTGCCTTTCTCTTCGCTAAATGATAGGGCTTTCTATAATACAAAAGTGCGTATTCATATCGCCGATGCTTTTTCGTGGCTGCGGTTGAGCAAAGCTCGTTATGAAGCCATTTATATCGATTTTCCCTACCCTTATACCTTTGAAGGGCTGCGGCTCTATAGTGTAGAGTTTTTCAATTTGGTGGCGAGAACTTTGAGCGCTCAGGGCTTTGTGATGATGGACGCGCCGCTGTTTGAGGCGGGGGAAGCAGGCTGGGAAGAACATATTCCTGCTTTGCTGGCCAAAGCGGGATTTGCGAAGGTGTTTGCCTTGCAAGGCGAGTATGGAGAAACTTTTTTGTTGGCTTTAAAGGAAGATCGGCAGGTGGTATGGGCGTTCCAAGATTTGGCTATTCCCCTAGCCACGTTTAGTGACGCCTGGTTTACGAGACGCAGTCATCTTGTCGAATTGAAGGCTGGTGCGCTTCGCAACACGAATTCCATGCTCAAACCGCAACGTATCTCGCTTCGAGATGTTTGGAAGTGACGATGAGGTTCTCTTAGACAATGGTGGAAAAAGTCCTAGTAGCGGTGACGGGTGCTTCGGGCGCTCTTTGTGCGGAGGCTTTGGTTCAGCAGCTCTTGCCACGTGTGCAACGTCTGTACGTTATTTTTTCAGACACCGGTCGTTCCGTCGTACCCTACGAACTGCCTAGTAGCTCTCTTCTTGTCACCTTGTTGAATGCTAAATATAAGGGAGAATTTGCCGAAAAAATTCGGATTTTCCCGAACGATGATATTTATGCCCCCGTCGCGAGTGGCTCTTCCGTGCCAGACATTATGGTGGTGACACCGTGTTCCATGGGAACACTGGCGCGCATTCGTATCGGCGTTTCTCAAACCCTTATCGAGCGGGCGGCAGACGTCATCCTGAAGGAGGGAAAAAACCTGATCCTGTGTCCTCGCGAAACACCCTTGAGCGTTCTGCATCTTGAAAATATGCTGGCATTGGCCAAGATGGGTGTGAAAATGATTCCTCTGATTCCAGCTTTTTATCAACATCCCAAAACGCTTCAAGACATTGTGGATTTCATGACTGGGAAAGTTCTTGAAGCGATGGGTATTAGACACGAGCTGTACCGACCATGGAACGAAAGACGAGTTTAGCAGTACCTGATTTTTCCAACACGCAGTATGCCTTTCAATATCTTGATAACGAGTCCTTATACAGAGCTTACATACTGTTCTCCGCGATCGACCAACCCTTTCTCGCAAAATGGGGACCACGTCTGCTCCAATGGGCTTTTGAATATTCGCTACCCGTCGTGAGTGTGGTGCGTAAGACGCTTTTTGCACAGTTCTGCGGGGGGGAAACTCTAGAAGAAGCCAATGCGGTTGTGGAACTTTTGAAACGTTTCCATGTCGGGACGGTTCTGGACTATGCTGCGGAGTCTACTCCGAATGAACAAGGTCGCGAGGAAGGCTGTCAACAGCTGCTAGCCTCGTTACCGGTTTTGAAAAAATACGATCAGCAGTTTGCGGTTTTCAAACCGACATCGATCATGTCCGCTTCGGTTCTTAGAAAATTGAGTGCTGGCAAAACTCTTTCGCCAAGAGAGAAAAGCGATTTAAGCAAGGGAGAGGAACGTGCTTTACGCATCGCCTCGGCCGCTGCTGAACTGGGGCTCTCGGTCTTGGTCGATGCAGAAGAATCCTGGGTCCAAGATGCGATCGATGCATGGGTGCTAGGACTGATGCGCGCATTCAATGGGAAGCGAGCTGTGATCTACCACACGGTGCAGCTTTATCGCAAAGATCGTCTCGGCTATCTCAAGGGTCTGGTCGAGCAGGCTGAAAAGGAGAAATTCCACTTGGGCGTCAAGTTGCTGCGGGGCGCTTACCTCGACAAGGAAAACCGACGTGCGAAGAGACTAGCCTATTCATCGCCTATACAAGCTACGAAGACGGCCTGTGATCATGATTTTAATGCGAGCTTGGAATTCTGTCTGGCGCACTTGGCGCATGTCGCAATATTTGTCGGGACGCATAATGAGGTGTCGACTCAGCACTTGGTGCGTCTGATTTGTCAGCACGCTGGCCTGCAAAAGAATGATCCCCGCGTTGCCTTTTCCCAGCTCTATGGCATGCGTGATAACCTCACGTTTAACCTCGCAAGTGCCGGTTTTCGGGCTTTGAAATACGTGCCATTTGGCCCGGTGAAGGCAGCGATTCCTTATTTGATTCGACGCGCGCAGGAGAACGTATCTATCCAAGGACAAATGGGTCGTGAACTAGCCTTGATTAAAAGTGAAATGACGAGACGCAAAACGGCATCTTGAAGACGACTCGGGGCTGGGCAGAACTCTCTGTGCTGGTCCTGGTATAATAACAAAAGTTAACCTAGAAAAAGGAAACGCGATGAGAAGGCATGGGCTTTTAGGGCTCTTGTTAATTTTTGTTTCGGCTTGCAATGGTATGATG
>PLEQ01000516.1 GCA_003136475.1 Deltaproteobacteria bacterium | reverse complement strand
CTTTAACTGCTCGCGTTTTTAAGGCAAAGGCATCGGAACCCGAATTTGGCTCGGTCAAACAGAAGGCACCGACTTCGCGAGTACACAGACGCGGGAAATAGTGAGCTTTTTGGGCTGCGCTCGCCCAACGCATGAATATGTTGTTTATGAGAGTATTTTGTACGTCAACAAAGACACCTAAGGACGCATCAACTTTGGAAAGTTCCTCGATCGCGAGACATGACATAAAGAAAGTGCCTCCACTTCCACCGTACTGTTCGGGAACCTCGATCCCCATCAGCCCCATCGCAAAGCACTGTGGAATAAGCTGGGGATCCAAACATTCCTTTTCATCCATTTCCATAACTTTGGGCGCAATGCTCTCACGTGCAAATTTAGTGACTTCGCTACGGAACATTTTTTCATCTTCAGACAATTGCGTGACCGGGTTCATCATAGTCCTCATGCTAGCGTCAAAACGACGTCGGTTTTCAATCTAGATGAGATGTTAAGTGAGGAGTGGAAAGAAGTTAAGGATCTAGAAGCAAAGTGGGCATAAAAAAATTGCGGGGAGGTTTCCCTCTCCGCAACTCAATCGACAGACGAATCTAGTTTAGACTCGACGTCCGCGTCCGCCACCGAAACCACCACCGCGGTTTCCGTTGCGCTCACGATTTCCACCACCACCGCCGCCGCCAAAACCACCGCCACGATTGCTACGTGGTTCCATTGGGCGGGCTTCATTTACATTGATAGCGCGTCCTTCGTAGTCAGCACCGTTAAACTTAGTAATCGCTTCTTGTGCTTCAGCGTCCGTTGCCATTTCAACGAATCCAAAACCTTTGCAGCGACCTGTGTCACGATCGGTGATAACTTTTGCNNAACGTATCCATAAGGATTTGGTCTGTTGCCGAAAACGGAAGATTACCTACATACAATTTCTTACCCATGCTAACCTCCTAAGGCCAGGGGCGCCACTTTGGAGGCGAAGGGCACTATGCCTACCTCACTAAAGAAGCGATCTCAAAGAATCACTATTTTTATAGCATGATTTCTTCGGGGTAGGCACGGCTAATTATGCACGGCGTTAAAAATAAGCCGCCGTGCTTTGTTGAGCAGAAAAGGTGCTTGAAATTCAGTAGCTTCACGGTTGAGACGCGCTAGCTCCAAATATTCAAAGTCGCCATCCAACTTCGTTTTAAGGGTCGCCAGCCTAGTCAGGCTTAATTTTTGAGCATTGCGCAAGTGAATAAGCGATTTTATTTTTTTTCGACAAAATTCAATACTAGCCCCCGTCAAGCTCCGAGAACTATTGCCAGAGAGCTGGCAAACGACCAGCTTGGCCCAAAGTAGACGGTCCAAAAGAATCCAGTAAGCTTTGCCAAGCTCATGGACGCGTTCTGAGAATATTTTCACGCTCTGGAAGATGCTCTCGCCTTGCGGTGAGAGATAGGGACTTGGCTTGCGTACCAAGGCTTGAATTTTAGCAATCGATGACTCGAGCTCATTTTTGATTGCCATGGCATTTGTCTGAACATGGGAGCTAGGCGGTTTGTGCTCTTGAGAACCGATTGATTTTAGATAATTTTCGAGCTCCCTTTGCAAAAATAGGAGTTCACGATCCCACTGCTTCAGGTCGCTTTTCATCAAAGTGGCTCACCGGAGTCGGGGAATGTCATCTCACCATGTCCCCGCTTCTCTAAAAGATTGTAAAAATTGTCCGTTTCAATTTTTTCCTTCTGAGCGAGAAAATCACGACGCCGCTTTCTTAAAAGCTCCTCCTCTTCCAAGATCTCCGCTCGCTTGCGGACTAAGTCGCTTTCCAGATTTTCCACCAGCATCAGAAGCGAAGAAAGNNATGATCAAACTGACTCTCCATATTTTGCAGCTGCCCTAAAACTTTTCGCATGCGTGAAAGTCGAAAAATGTTCCGCCATCCACTGCTTTCGCAATTGGTTTCTTCCGCCAACTTCAAAACGCGCCTGGATACGCTGCGCAGGGACTCAAGAATTTTAGCCTGCTCTCGCCAATGGTCTTGCACAATTTTGCCTTCTACTAGCCCACGGGGACTCTTTGCGGATTTTGACGGATTGGGGACGCATTGAAAAAGGCTATCTTTAAGAACATCGAGTTTTTTNNCTTTGAAGTCCTGCGGACGCAAGGATGCATTCCAACTCAAGGTTCGGAGTTGCACTTCGAGCAAGAGAATGCGCTCGTGATATTTCCTGATCCGTTTTTCCTGAGACACCGTCCATACCTCTTAGCTTTTCCTATTGTCGCACTGACGCTTTGGGCTTGTCGCGGGCACTTAATGCCGTATAAAACTTGCCGAGTGTCTTCATTCAACTCCAACGGAGCAAGTTATGGCCGAAAAACCCCTTGTACTCACCGCTAAAGGNNGCCGCTATCTGCCGGAATATCGCAGCCTGCGTGCTCACCATGAGTTTCTCGAACTTTGCAAAGATCCCAAACTGGCCGCCGAAGTCACACTACAACCTTTACGAAGACTGGATTTGGATGCTGCAATTATTTTTTCCGACATTCTGATTCCGGCTGTCGCACTCGGGCAAAAACTAAGCTTTGCTAAAGATGAAGGGCCACGGCTCTCCGACCCCGTGCGAGACGCCCGATCGATGGCAAACTTGGCAATCGATAAATGCCACACGGCCTGGAATTT
>PLEQ01000430.1:1975-7427 GCA_003136475.1 Deltaproteobacteria bacterium | reverse complement strand
CTCCGACTGCGATCCCTCGGCTTGGCCTCGGGATGACGAGAATAGTCCTAGAAAAAAATGTTGTTTAGCTCTCAGCTTACTTTTTCTGGGTGCGTTTGCAACGAGTTCTCAGGCTGCGTCCCATCCGTCTACCGGAGGGGTGGATGTCTATTTCTCGGTGGTAGATGAAGAAGCGGCTGGTACCTTGTCGATGATCTTTCAAAATTCCGACAATGCCAACGCACGTATACTCCTTATTGAGCGGGATCATGCCAGTGGCGGATTCAGTCCGGGAGATAGCTCACTTTTCCAAAAACCTTTGCCTTTCTACTCCCCGAACCTCAAACCCACGCTAGTGGACAGCACCGGGACCGATAGCCTCTCAAAATTGGGTGCGACGATTCAAAATTGTAAAATCTCTCCAGGCAAACTTGAAGAGGATCGTTTCGCAGACCAAAGCGTGAGACTGGGGAAAAATGGCTGCGTCAGTCTCTTAGTTTTGCAAAATCCCTCGCAAGCGACCCAAACCATCATTCTCTATCGGGTTCCTGAACTTGGCTTGCAGCCTATTCNNCTTTGCGTGCATATGATGACGACAGCCGGTGCGGTGGATCAATGCATCGCACCCGGTACCCGGCAAGCTGTAAGTGGGAGCTTTTACGTCGGTTGTAATAAGCGCTCGGCTAATGGAAGCTCGTCGTTCTTTCCCGTCATATGCTATGCGGATAGCTGCCAAGACCAAGTGATTTATGAAGGACCGGCATTGACCAGCAATCGCGAAGCTCTCGCCTATATTCAAGACTATTGGAAGGAGCTGGCGAGTGCCCGAGACTGCGTCAGCTCACACCAGCACCACCGAGCAGTGCTTAGCAAAATTGACGCCATCCTTGCCAATTCCCCTACCAACACATTGACTCAGACCGTACCTTTTTTTGATGACGCGCAGTTCAAGCAGCTCTCCAATATCGTATTTGACGGAAAAGTTGCTGCTGTCGATATGGAAGATTATGAAATTCTCAAAGCCCTGATAGGTATCGATGGTATAAAAATTGCGGCCTTTGAACGTTTTATAACGAATGCCAAAATTCCGCAGTCTTTCAAAACAGCTTTTGCCAAGTGGTACACAGACCCTGCACGCGCCCACATGTCCGAAACTCGCTATCAGGAAGCTATTCTTTGGGGACTCGAAGGTGCAGATCCGGTTAAAATTCCCGAAAGCGCACGCTGGAACATCTATGCTAGTGCTGACGACGAGAGTTTGCTGAGGGAGACCGGGGTTTCTGTAAAAATCGGTGAAAGTGGGCGATCCGGCTTGATCGACCCCTACTACGCAGAGATTGCGTCCGATTTTCTAAGAGACCTCTTTCCCAATGGGGCTCTGCCTGGCAAGGCGTTTCCGCCGATCGACGAGCTCCTTATGCGCAACAATCTCCATAAGCTGGATCCGCTGACTACGGAAAGGCTCAAAAATAAAATCATCGCAAAGGAATTAGCGATTGGTAAATTCGCAGAAACCATTGTTGCGCAATGCTCTCCGCCCCCACCGAACGAGATGAAGTGTCCAAGCATGGTGGCTGAAATTGTTAGAGAGACTGGTAGTTTCCAGCTCCATACGGACGAAGGAGAGGACTTTGCGGATAGCCCTCTTAGTGACAGTATTTCCAAAGCAGGTGGTATTCGTTTTCTGAAAGCTAAACTTAGCAGCCAGCGGCCCGCCGATTGGCTCGAAATCTGGGTGCGCAAAGGGAAATGGGAGTACGCCGGAACACACTCTCAAAAAACTTTTGCCTCCGATCTCATTCCTCATGTCGAGAATTTACCCTTACCTGAGGAAGAGCTCGCAAACCTTGGCGGAGCCTTCGATCGCATGTTCTACAAGGGAGCTTTGATTGGGATTTCTCGCGGCCTTTTGGTTTATGAAAAAATTCATGAACCTCGCTAACAGAGGAGCTAAGAGGCGACCTCTCGACTACGCTGCGCTCCGCTCGAGGTAACAGGTCGTTCGGAACAGCACGTTTACGCTCCGCTCGAGGTGACGGGTCGTTCGGAACAGCACGTTTACGCTACGCTCGAGGCATGAATCAGCAAAACATCAGCTCCGTCACACCTAAACGTCACCCCGAGCCTAGTCGAGGGGTCTCCTCTTAAGCCCTCCGCAACATTTTTTAAGGATCCTGTCACTACAAAGAAGCAGCAGTTTTGAGGGAGCGTTCATGCTAAAATGACGGAGCAAAAAAATATGATGCAATCGTTTGAGTGGAGAAAATACTATGGCCTTCTTCCAAGATGCTCCTGTCTTAGCGAACCTCTATACTCAGGATGCCTTTCTGCGCGCGGAATTTGCGCGTCGTGTACCCAAAGATATCTGTCAGGCTCAGTCAAAGTTTTTGGAAAATTTGGGGCATCAAAGCGTTACGCAATACTCCCTTTGGCAAGATGAAGCGGATAAAAATCCGCCCACTCTTACGCAATTTGATGCGTGGGGACGGCGTATGGATCGTATTAACGAAGCGCGTCATTGGCAAGACTTCCGACAGGCTGCTGTAGAGTGGCAAATTGTTGGCAGAGGGCATAGCAAAGACTTAGGTCCCTTTGCTCGGGTGGTTCAAACGGCGTATATGCTTCTCTTCGCACCCACTACCGCAAATTATTTATGTCCCTTGGCTATGACGGATGCTGCTGCGTGTGTCGTGCGTCGACTCGCCCCACCTTCGCTTAAAGAACGGCTCTATGGGCGCTTGATCGCTAAGGACTCTGCTCAAGCTATAACGTCGGGGCAATGGATGACCGAACGCCCCGGCGGCTCTGATGTCAGTCGGACGGAGACACTTGCGCATTACCAAACGCATGTCGGTGAAGAAGCGCGCTTTCGCTTGTATGGAGTGAAGTGGTTCACCTCATCGATAAGTTCCGAAATGGCCTTGCTGCTCGCCCAGGTGATGGAAGACAAAACCCCAAAGGGTCTAACACTTTTCTGTTGGGAACGCCCCGATATGCCCGGCAGCAGCCCGAAGAGTCGCGTCAAAGTTCTGCGTCTCAAAGACAAACTCGGAACGCGAGCGCTGCCCACTGCCGAAATTGAACTCGATGGCACGCTTGTTAGCCAAATCGGTGAGATTGGACGGGGTGTAAGCCATATCGCAGAAATGCTGAATGTCACCCGTTTCTACAATGCTGTCGCATCTGCCGCATCGATGAATTTTTCCAGTCTCTTGGTCGAAGACTATGGACGCCGACGCCAAGCGTTTGGCCGCCCCGTCGGTGAACACGCCTTGATGAAGGAAGTTCAGCGCGACTTGCAAACGCAGTCTGCTGCTGCAACAGCCTTGTGTTTCGAAGTCGCGAGTTTGCTCGGCAAATGCGAAGTCGGTGATGCGAGTCGCGACGAGCAATTGTGTATGCGCGCTATGGTTCCTCTCGCTAAGTTGCTGCTTGGTAAAGCGACGGTTGCCCATGCGAGTGAGACCTTAGAGTGTTTCGGTGGAGCGGGCTATATCGAGGACACCGGGCTACCGCGCATTTTACGAGACGCACAAGTGCTGCCCATTTGGGAAGGCACTACGAATGTTCTGGCCCTCGATCTCTGGCGTGCCGAACGCAAAGAAGGCGCCGTTAGTGCGTTAGTAGCTAAGCTCATCACACGCAGTGAAACTTTGTTACGGGGTGGGTCCAGTGAGGTTAAAGAATTGTGCGCAGCTGCGCAAACGCTTCGACAAACGGTTGAGCGTCTGCTGTCTCAGTCTGAAGAGGAAGCCCAGCGCCAACTTCGACGGCTAGCCTTCGATCTCGGTGCAAGTTTGCAAAAACTTCTACTCCTGGAGCATGCTGCGAGTGACACGCGAGCTTAGAAAAACTCAAAATTCTTTATGAACATTCAACAGTGAAAAACTGAGTCCTCTTTCGAAACGACTCGCAAGCGAGAGCATGGTATCACTCGGCTCCCAAGCTTGTCCAACCGGCGCACTCAGCATTTGACTGTGGGGCAGAAAGAGCAGTGGGACGTAGACACCTAGCCAAGTGATTTGCCAGGCACCGTAGACTTGCTCCCAACTGAGATCCAAACCGTGATTGACGACAGCGATGTGACGCCAACCTTCGGCAAGCTCGAAATTGCCCCGCAACTCTTTACGGGCCAAACCCAGTTTCACAAAATTTTGTCGATAAGCGTGATAACGTCCTTTGAGGGCATAAACTCTAGATGTCAGGAAACCAACTTTGCTTTCATCAAGATGAGGAATAGGTCCGATACCGAGATCGACACTCCCTTCATAGTCGACTGAGCCGCCTGAAAGGTAGCGACCGATAAGTCCCAGTGAGGGAATGGGAAAGACGCTGAATCCTGCTTGTGGCAACACTTTAACAAAGCTGCTCCAAGTATCCGTACGTAAACGACCTTGGAGTTTATCCAAGCCGGTCGTATAACCGATGATGAATTGCTCAGACCTCTTCGGATCCTCACCCTTAACATCATAAGCATAAGTGGCTTCGGCAACAAAACCGCTATCCTTGCCGACGACCAGTCCAGCAGTGATGCTGCGGATTTCCTTCTCGCGTCCCAACGGTTTCCAGTCGATAGCAGGGACCGCGTAGATCGCGAAACTCGGTAAGAGTTCAAAGGAATTGTACCAAGCCAGTTTGTAGTGATAGAGCCTCGGTACATCGAGGGAGAAAGTCGGAAAGAGCAGTTTGGTACCCAACGCCGTGGCAAAGCGCTTGCCGTTATAGAGAGCAAAACGGGGCTCAAGCGAGCTTACACCAAAAGAGAGATTGGCTCCGAAATCGATGCCGTCCCAAAGACCACGGCGTAGCAAAAAATTGGCACCGGTCGCCACCGACGAGCTGTTGAAATTATCACTATAATCATTCCGTAGACGCTTGGACCACACATCGTCGTCATGTTCCGTCAGATAGTGATAACCAAATGTATAGGTGTTTGAACCTGGCTCGACCATACGGGCCGTCTGCAAGGCACTATCGGTGCTCACACAAGCCGTGAGCCAACAACTGAGAGGCCATAATAACGCAAGGCTAAGCAGCGCCCTCGTCACGACTCAGGAGCTTTTTTAACATGCAAACGCACGAAAACCGCTCGGTGGTCAGAAATTGCCATGTCTTTATCCCCTACAGCTGCCCAACTCNNCACACCGGACCCAAAGTAAAAGATATGGTCAATGCGGCGTGTCGGATTTTTAAGAGGGAAAGTTTTAGTTTCGCTCTTGCCATCGCCTAGATAGGAGTCCCGCCAACCATTGTTGACCAATAAGGGGTAATATTCTACGTCGGAGCTTGCGTTAAAATCTCCGGCAAGAATCAGCGGAGCGCCGCTCCCCTGCTCACCCAACATTTGATTTTTGATATAGTGAATTTCACGTTTTTTAATTTTTTTTGCATCGACATGGGTACCCACCAGCATCAATTCACGACCAGACACTTTATCACGGAGCTTTGCCCACACAGCGATGCGACGAATTTT
>PLEQ01000430.1:0-1963 GCA_003136475.1 Deltaproteobacteria bacterium | reverse complement strand
AAAATGATCCCGCAATTCCTCAAATTGTGTCGGAGAACTCTCTTGCAAAGAAACCAAGTCAGGTTCGTGAGTATCTATGACTTTAAAGACTGCTTTGCGACGCAGGGCCCATGGCGGATAGCCACCTTTGAGAATAGCGTCGAGGTCGGCAGTGGAAAGAATATTGAAGGTTAAGACACTCAAGTCGAAAGCCGGCCCAGAGTTTTGCAAGGGGTAGTGACTTTTTTGACCATTGAGCTCAAAACAGCCCGACAAAAACAGACTGCTCGCCAAGAAAAAAAGCCAAGTGACAAGATGAAGCTCTTCTTTGAGCACTATAGACTTCCTCACTAGTACTCGTGTCTCGGTTTAACCTTAGGATAGAGTTTGTTCACTTTTGCAATATCCCCTGGGCTAAGCCCCGCACGATTGGCTTCGAAGCGCGTCCCATCTTTTCGAGTCAGGGCTGCGGCTTTTCCCAAACTAAAAGATTGCGACGGATAGAGAAGTATCGAATGGAAGTCGAAGGGGCCTAATGCCGTAAAAGAAAGACCCCCCTTCATCTTTTGAAACTGATGTTGAGCGCCGGTTTCTATAGCATGCCAATGGATAATCAGAAAATTATCACGGTCTTCACGGCTATGTTCGTGGACAAAGCCCAGTGCATGCATCATCTCGTGGAGAATATTACCAAAAGAGCATTCGCGCGGGTCGAGCAGGATATCCTGTTCACCACCTTTGCGACCAAGATGACTCAGACAGAGCCTGGCTTCAAAAGGCCTAAAATAGATGTAATCAATTTCGTTGGTGTGCTCGACAAAACGGACGTGGGTTTTCTGATTCATAAGCGCAACAGCTCTGGTGATAGTCGTAGGGTTGAAAGCAGGATCGATACGATACGGTACCAGGTTATTTTTCCAAGTTTGGACCTCTTCAAGCCTGGCAATCCGAAACTCAGAATCACCCGCCCCCTTAACCAAAGCTTTCTCGTCGACCAGCAAGTCACCTTGTGCGATCCATTGGCCATCGATTTGGACAGCGATCACATGGTTTGCTGGGGTCTCAAAAACCTGTTCAGGCGTTGGCGCCTGAGTCACCAATTTTAAAAACTCCTGTGTGTCGGGTGGTTCAGAAGCTTCTTCCTCAGCCTCTCGCACCTCAATAAGAGGGACAGGCTGAGAGGGCACTGCCGGTCTGGGTGCCGGCTCCGATCTCGAGGCTAGCTTTTGCGGGGAAGCTGGCAGCTCCACAGAGACCGCTATTTTTGGCTGCTCGCTTTTTTGAAAAAACCAATAGCCGCAAACTAGCATCAGCACACCCGTCAATATGAGATGCGTTTGCTTCATTTTTCCAAGGTACCCTTCGCCAACAAGCCTTTGGCAATAATCGCCATTTTTTCAGCTCTCCTGAGACTTTTAATACGCGCTTCCGCACTCATCGCAGCACTTTTGGACAGCTGCGGCTCAAAATAGACCAAGCGCACCGGTAAGCGCACGCGTGTATACTTGCTAGCTAATCCGCTGTTGTGAACCCGCAAGCGACGCTCCAGATCCGTTGTCCAGCCGGTGTAGAGACTGCCATCGCTGCATTTCAAGATATATACAAAAAATTGCCCCAACTCTGCCTCAAAATTCGCACCTGACCAGTTTAAGAGTCAGCACTCGATTTGTCACTTCCCAAAGTTCCCGCACTCACATATTTCCGGACTCATCCTAATCACCTAAGATCCTCATAAGAAAATAATGAAAAAGAGGAGAGAGTGAAAAATGACGTGTCAGCCTGATTTTTTGCAACGCTGTCTCTATCGTGTAGAAAAGCCTAAGCCTACGGATTGGATAGTCCCTGTCACGGCCCAAGCCATCTTTCTTATAAAAGGGACAGCCATCCCAAGCTGGGGCGTACTCCAAGAGCTCGGCCTCGGCCTCGGAGTGCTTTACTGTTTTCAGGAAACCCAATCGGTGCGCTGGCTCGTGTGTACCAAAGC
>PLEQ01000174.1 GCA_003136475.1 Deltaproteobacteria bacterium | reverse complement strand
GGACAGAAAGGGCCCTTCTGCGAGCGTGAAGCGACCCAGCTTTGCCGAGAGTGATCAACCTTTCAACCATCGGCTTTAAGGCCTTGGCCTTAGCAAGCGAAGTCTGAACGCGTCCTTCAATTAAAAATGATGTTGCCATGTTTCTTAACATTGCCAGCCTATGATCAGTAGGNNTCGGCCTAATTTTTTATTGCTATTTAAGTGGCGCATATTTTCCTCTACGGCTTTTCGTTTTCTTGCTCTTTGTCCTGGTCTTTTTGGCGCAGTACACTTGGATCAAAGCCCTCGATCTTCATTCCGAGAGACAGTCCCATTTCCATCAAGATATCCTTGATCTCATTCAGCGACTTGCGTCCAAAATTCTTGGTTTTTAACATCTCACTTTCACTTTTTGTCACGAGCTCTCCAATAAATTTTATATTGGCGTTCTCTAGACAATTGGCTGCACGCACACTCAATTCAAGTTCATCTACGGTCTTAAATAAATGCTCATTAAGTTTCGGGTGCGCTTCTTCGCGAGGCTTCTCTTCTTCAACCTCTTCCGTCTCATCGAAATTAATAAAAATGGTAAGCTGATCTTTTAGTATTTTAGCTGCATAGGCTACCGCATCATCAGGTCTTACAGCACCATTCGTCCAAATCTCAAATGTTAGCTTATCGTAGTCCGTATCTTGGCCAACGCGAGCATTTTGAACATTATAGGCCACACGTCGAACCGGCGCAAAAATCGAATCGATTGCGATA
The DNA here is from genome assembly GCA_003136475.1 of Deltaproteobacteria bacterium. Lineage (GTDB taxonomy): Bacteria > Bdellovibrionota_B > Oligoflexia > Oligoflexales > Bog-1112 > BOG-1112. The sequence continues at coordinate 18,863 of PLEQ01000174.1, read as the reverse complement.
AATCCGACTGGAATCTCTTTGCGCTTATTTTTCTCCGCCGGAACATAAGACCTACCGTGCCTTACGATCATCTCCGCGTGAAGATTGCCTTCTTCATTCAAGGTACAAATGACCTGATCCGGGTTCAATATCTCGACGTCACCGTTGGTCTCAATATCTTTAGCCGTTAATATCTTCGGCCCCTTTGCAGAGAGCCTTATAATCGTGTCTTTCTCACCCAAATAGCGAAGATTGAGCTGCTTTATATTGAGAATAACATCCGTAACATCTTCCTTGATACCGGGAAGCGTCGAGAATTCGTGTTCAACTCCCTCAAAACGAATTGCAACAATAGCAGCGCCATTAATACTTGATAGCAAAACTCTCCTCAAAGAGTTTCCCAGAGTCATCCCGTATCCCCGCTCAAGCGGTTTCGCTACAAACTTTCCGTAGCGCTCACTAACACTTTCCGGCTCGAGGATTTTCGGTTTTATTAAATCTTTCCAGTTGCGATGCATTTACGCGTTCTCCGTATTTTCGGAATCATCCAAGTTATTTGAGGGATCTTTTAAGATTATACACTCACTATTCCGATTCGCTCTAAACTCTTCGACGTTTCGGAGCACGACATCCATTATGCGGGATTGGAGTCACGTCTTTGATCAGCGCTATTTTAAGGCCGGAAGCCCCAAGTGCTCTGATGGCGCTTTCCCGACCCGCTCCAGGACCGTTGACCATCACAGCCACCGTCCGCATTCCTGCTTCCATTGCCTTTTTGGAGCAATCCTCAGCGGCCATTTGGGCGGCAAAAGGCGTGCTCTTTCGAGAGCCTTTAAACCCTTTAGCGCCAGCAGATGACCAACACACAACCTCACCATTGATATCTGTTATTGTCACAACAGTATTGTTAAAAGTCGATTGTACGTGCGCCACACCGACTGGAACGTTTCTTTTTTTCTTCTTTTTGACGACTCGGTTCATTCTATCTTTTCCTCGTGATCAAACCTTATTTGGAAGTAGGAGCTTTTTTCTTGTTAGCAACCGTTTTTCTAGGGCCTTTTCGCGTCCTGGCGTTCGTCTTCGTCCGCTGACCGCGAACGGGCAGGCCTCGCCTATGCCGCAAACCTCGATAGTTCCCTAGGTCAATAAGTCGCTTGATGCTAAAAGCAGTTTCTCTTCGTAAATCACCTTCTACAGTGAACTCGCTATCTATCACTTTACGCAAATTATTAATTGCCTTTGCGTCAAGCTCGCTAGCTCTCAAATTAGGATCAACGCCTGCTTTTGCAACAATTCCTTTCGCAGCCTTTCTGCCGATACCAAAAATACTCGTCAGTGCGATTTCTATCTTCTTGTGTTGCGGTAAATCAACACCAGCTATTCGAGCCATCGTTATCCTCTTTTTCTATAACACCCCGTAGGGATCTTACCCTTGCCTTTGTTTATGCTTCGCTGTTTTGCAAATCACCCGCACCACGCCTTGGCGCTTGACTACTTTGCACTTCTCACAGATTTTCTTAACACTTGCACGAACCTTCATGACTTTACTCGCCTCTCTACTTTTTTGCCCGATACGTTATGCGACCCCGTTTAAGATCGTAAGGAGAAAGCTCCACCTTCACGCGATCGCCGGGCAATATACGTATAAAATGCATCCTCATTTTTCCGCTTATGTGAGCCAGAACCTCATGACCATTGTCCAACTCCACCTTGAACATGGCATTTGGAAGCGGTTCTTTTACGGTCCCTTCACACTCTATAACATCCTCTTTGGCCATATATCCTTTCCCGCTTTGGTCAACGTTCAAGTTGGCTCAGCAGTTCCTTAATCCGCCCACTGACCTCAGCTTGACTTCTAGCTCCATCGACCCGGAAATATTTTCCATTTTTCTTATAAAAACCAAGTACTGGCTCAGTCTCTCTTGTATAAACATCCAATCGCGCTTCGACTCGATCCCGCTCGTCGTCTCTTCGAACCTTCAACTCCGAAGAACATCGATCGCACTTACCTGCAAGCTTCGGCGGTTTTTCGCTTGCATGATACACGGCTTGACACTGGCTGCAAACCAGCCTTCCCTCAATTCGGCGAATCAACTCCTCACGATCGACATCGATATGAAGAACACCAGCAATCTGCTCATTCTTAGCAAGCCACTCAGCCTGGGCTATGGTCCGCGGGAATCCGTCCAAGACTATATTCTTTCCTCGGCTGTTCTCCAACTCAAGCTTCAAAACTGCGGTTAAGATGGAATCCGATACCAATCTACCTTGGTTCATGATCGCTTCGACACTTCTTCCAAGTTCGGTTTTTGATTCGATTTGGCGCCGAAGTATGTCGCCGGTCGAAATTTTGTAGAAAGCATTCTCACGCATCAAATAATCAGCTTGGGTTCCTTTTCCAGCGCCAGGGGCACCCATCAAAATGACGATCATATTCCCCCTCTTCCTCGAGGTCTAATAGATGTCTGCTTCAAAAACGATTCATAACGGAGAGACTGTCGATGCGCATCGATCTGCCGAAAGGTCTCAAGAGCAACGCCAACCACGATTAAAAGGCTGGTCCCACCAAATGAAAACTGAACGTTAAATTTACCCGTTAATATCGTCGGTAATACACATATTGCAGAAAGGTAAGCCGAACCAACTAAGGTTAAGCGACCAAGAATCTTCTGAAAGTACTCTGCAGTTCTTGCCCCAGGCCTTATACCTGGAATAAACCCGCCGTGCTTTTTCAGGTTCTCTGCCACGTCATCGGCCTTGAAGACGATCGAGGTGTAAAAATAGGAGAAAAAGACAGCTAAAGCGACATAAACTGTATTATAAAGCCATTCTCCAGGTATAAAAATCGTCCCAACAATTTCGCCGAAACGACTTGTCCGTGCCATCATCGCTGCGGTTACTGGAAACTGAAGCAAAGAACTCGCAAAAATCGGCGGAATGACACCAGCAGAGTTAATCCGGATCGGCAAATGCGAAGATTGCCCACCGTAAACTTTACGACCGACCTGCCGCTTAGCATACTGAATCGGAATCTGCCTCGCACCTTGCTCCATAAAAACCACGGCAGCAACCACGACTATACAAATAGCCGCGATAGCCAAAATACGGAACAAATCCAGCTGCTGAGCACTGTACTGAGAATAGGTATTCCCTATAACTTTGGGCAGATGGGCAACTATCCCCGCAAAAATAATCAGGGACATCCCATTACCGACACCTCTTTCGGTAATTTGCTCACCGAGCCACATCACGAAAGCGGTTCCAGCAGTCAAAGAAATCATGGTGAGAAACTTCCATGCCAGACCACCAGCAAGAACTAAATCCCCGCCAGCAAACTGTGTCTTTTCCATGGTGTTCGCAATCATGTAACCCTGAAATAACGCCAATATGACGGTTCCGTAGCGGGTATATTGAGTGATTTTCCTTCGGCCTGCGTCGCCTTCCTTTGACAACATTTCTAAGTGCGGAACAACTACCGTCAGCAATTGAGCGATAATCGATGCTGAGATATACGGCATCACACCTAGCGCAAAAATACTAAAATGCTCAAGAGCTCCCCCGGAAAACATATTAAACATTCCGAAGAGATTTGCTCCCTGAGTGCGAAAAAACTCGCCCAGCCGATAAGTATCAACACCAGCGATGGGTATATGCACCCCGATTCTGTATATCGCCAAGAAAATCAGAGTATAAAGAATTTTCTTCTGAAGGTGATTCAGTCTTCCCTCTGGTAATCGCTGAATTGGCTTTGCCACTATTCGTTCCCCTGAATTTGACCGCCCGCTTTCTCGATAGTCGCTCTTGCACCTGAAGAGACTTTTTCAACCTCAACAACCAGCTTCTTTTTGAGTTCTCCCCCGCCCAAAATCTTCACAGGACATCCTTTGTATTTCAGAAGTCCCTTCTTCGCCAAAGTTTCGCGAGTGACTCGCTCACCATCGGCAAAATCATTGAGCTGAGAAACATGGAGAACATTGAAAATGACTTTCGTTCTCTTGTTCGTAAACCCAAACTTAGGAATTCGGCGATAAAGTGGGGTTTGTCCCCCTTCAAAACCAGCTCCTACATCGGAACTCTTACGGGCCAATTGCCCTTTGTGTCCCTTACCAGACGTTTTGCCCAAACCGCTACCAATACCCCGACCTAACCGTTTACGAGTACGATGGGATCCTGGCGCTGGAGATAAATTCGATAGATTTTTCATCGCTACTTGCCCTTACTTTCTTCTTTCACAAGCTCGTACTCAACCAAGTGAATGACCTTGTTGATCATACCCCTGATACAGTTGTTATCTTTATGAACCTTGTTTGAACGAATTCCCTTCAAACCTAAGGCCTGCATGATGCTCCGAGTATGCGCACTCTCTGCTATCACGCTTTTTTTCTGCGTTACTAAAATCCTACTCATTATACCGCCCCTGGCTTCTTTCGCTTAATCATTCACTTTTGAATCTGCCGATTCCGTCGTCAAACGCCTCTGGAAAATCTCTTCAGGAGCCTTTCCGCGATCTTTTGCATAGTCGTCTATTGAAAAGAGCTGATCCAACCCATTCATTGTCGAACGGACAACATTGTATCCATTCTTAGATCCATGGACCTTACATACGATATCTTTAACTCCACCGAGTTCCAAGATGGTACGCACCGCGCCACCTGCAATCAACCCTTTTCCGCTTTTGGCGGGGTACATCTTTACCATCGATGAACCAAAGCGACCCAGCACTTCGAACGGGATAGTCCCATTCACATGGTTGATACTAATACNNATGGCATCGGGAACTTCACCTGCGTTGCCAATTCCAAATCCAACCTTTCCCTTGCGATCACCAACGACGACAAGCGCACTGAAACTAAACCGCCTACCACCTTTTACGACTTTTGCCACTCGACTAATTTTAACGACCCGGTCCTGGAAGCCTTCCTGGTCTTTATCAAATTCATTAGCTAACAAGGCTTAACTCCAATTTTAAAAATCTAATCCGCCTTCTCGCGCGCCATCAGCGAAGGCTTTTACCCTACCGTGGTAACTATTTCCATTCTTATCGAAAACAATACTTTTTATCGCCTTTTCAGAACATCGTTTAGCTATCAACTTGCCAAGTTCCAGGCAGACTTCCTTATTTGCTCGCTTATGTTGCCCTTTTTCAAAAGAGCTAACACTCGCCAAGGTATGACCTTTAATATCGTCTACGACCTGCGCATAGATGTGCTGGCAAGACCGAAAAACTGACAGCCTCGGGCGCCCTTCCGTCCCAGAGATCTTCTTTCGAATTCGTTTTTTTCTTCGCGCTTTTAAGCGCTCTCGTTTCTTAACGTCTTNNCAGGTACTAAAGCTTCCTATTTCTTACCGCCTGATTTACCAACTTTGGTAACAATCACTTCATCAGCGTATCGAATGCCTTTTCCGTGATAGGGCTCCGGTTTTCTAAACGCACGTATATCAGCAGCTACCTGCCCAACCTGCTCTTTGTTAGCACCTTGAACCGTTATTTCCGTCTGCTTTTCGACCGTCATCGTTATGCCTTTTGGCACTGGGTAAACTACAGGATGACTAAAGCCAACCGTGAGGTTGAGCTTGTGATCACTCACAGCTGCTCTGTACCCAACACCACTCAAGAGCAATTTCTTTTTAAAGTTCTGCGTGACACCGATAACCATGTTATTAACAAGCGATCGCGTAAGTCCGTGAAACTTCCTCACGGCACTCGTTTCTTCGGTAGGCACAACCGTTAAAGTCGACTCTTCTTTAACAATCCTCATCAAAGGGTGGACGGTCATCGTCAAGTCGCCCTTTGGCCCTTTGACTTTCAAAATACTCCCGACGAAATCGACGGAGACCCCTTTGGGTATCTGTATGGCCTTTTTTCCAATTCGAGACATATGCATAGTATTTATCCTAATAAACGGAACAAAGGAGTTCGCCGCCGATACCTTTTTTACGAGCTTCTCGGCAAGTCATAACACCCTGCGAGGTTGATAATATAGCTATACCAAACCCACTCTTTACAAAAGGAATCTTCTCAGCCCGAACATACACTCTCTTACCCGGCTTACTTTTCCGATCGATTTCGCGAATAACGCCATCCTCGATCCTTTCACCTCGGTATTTGAGTGCCACCTTAATAAGGCCTTGCTTCCCATCGCGGACACACTTGTACGCCCTAAGAAAGCCCTCTTCTCTAAGTAAGTGGACAATTGCTATTTTAATCTTCGACGCAGGAATTGCGATAACTTCCTTGCGGGCTTTTTGACCATTTCTAATTCTTGTTAGAAGGTCTGAAATTGGATCGACTACGTTCATTTGATTTCTCCGGTCTCAAACTTTTTTACCAAGATGCCTTTGTGACACCAGGCAAAAATCCTTTTAAGGCAAGCAAGCGAAAACAGATCCTACACAAACCAAATTTTCTATAAACTGCCTTAGATCTTCCACATTTGTTACAACGTGTGTATGCTCTGGTTGAAAATTTTGGTTTTCTATTACATTTCTCTATTAAAGCTTTCCTTGCCACTTTCTCTCCTATGACTTACGGAACGGGAAGTTAAATTTCTCTAACAATACTTTTGCATGTGTATCACTTTTTGCAGAAGTTCCGATCGAAATACTAAGACCACGCACTTTATCGACCTTATCGTAATCGATCTCTGGGAACACAATCTGTTCTTTGATACCAACCGAAAAATTCCCTCGACCATCGAAACTTTTCACGGAGTAACCACGAAAGTCACGAATCCGAGGAATTGCAATATTGATAAGCCGATCCAAAAACTCGTACATTCTATGGCCACGAAGGGTCACCATGCAGCCGATCGGCATGCCCTTACGAACCTTGAAACCGGCAATGCTCTTGCGGGCCTTGGTCATAACTGGCTTTTGTCCAGTCAGCGCTTGAAGGTCAGTATAAGCACTTTCAAGCACTTTTATATTCTGGACGGCCTCACCTTGTCCTATATTGACAACGATCTTCTCGATGCGAGGAACTTCCATAATATTCTTAAGCTCAAGTTCCTTAACAATCTCTGGAACCGCTTTTTTATACTCTTTGAGCAGCCTTGGTACGTAATTAGCCACGATATATTTTCTCCACTAAGCTTCTTTAAAACAGGTCAGGAGCAAGTGAGGCAATTCTCACAAATCCTTTAGTACGAATTTCCCGGCAAATCGGCCCGAAAATCCTGGTGCCGATAGGCTCATTGTCATCCTTGATCAACACACATGCATTCTCATCAAAACGAATCGATGTTCCGTCGGTCCGCAAAACCGGAGTCTTCGTACGAACAACTACCGCTTTATGAACCGCGCCCTTCTTTACCCTGCTATTTGCCAAAGCATCCTTGATCGACACGACGATAATGTCGCCGACACCCGCGTACTTACGCTTTGATCCGCCAAGTACTTTTATGCACTTAACTTGCTTTGCCCCAGAGTTATCCCCTGTTTTTAAAACAGTTTCCATTTGTATCATGGCTTTGCCTCGACTACCTAAATTCCAACTTATTCTTCTACACTTTTAACAACCGAAATAAACTCAAAATTTTTGCGAGCGCTGAGTGGTGCACATTCAGCAATCAAAACTTCGTCACCCAACTTCGTTTGATTTTGTTCATCGTGAAACATGATGCGACTTGTTCGTTTGATATATTTTTCAAAGACCGGATGCTTAATCGTACGCACGATTTCCCCGACTCGAGATTTATTCATTCGATCGCTGACAACAACGACACGCTTTACTTTTCTTTTTACGTCTTCCATCTTTCACCCGACCTTTACGGATTTCCTTTTGCTTGCTTTCTCTCGCTCTTGAAAGTTAGGATACTTGCCAGATTCTTCTTGAGGCTCCTAACTTTGCCGGTATGTTTACCTTTTTCTGAGAAAATATCCATCCTTAACTTAGCTAACTCTTGTCGAATCCCTAGCTCGGTTTCCTCGGCTTGAGCGTCGCTTAGCACCTTCAATTCATCTTTTTTTAACTTTTCGAATTCCATCATTACCCTCAAATCCAAGGATCTTCATCTTTGATCAGAAGCTTTGTTCGTATTGGCAATTTTGCAGCAGCGAGTTGCAAAGCATTGACTGCAACCGCTTTATCGACTCCTGCCATTTCGTAAAGAATACGGCCGGGTCGAATTTTGGCGGCATAATGATCGACGGCTCCTTTACCAGAACCCATCCGAACCTCTGCAGGCTTCTTCGTAATAGGTGTATCGGGGAATATCTTGATCCATACTTGCCCGCCACGCTTGGTTTTACGAGTCAAAGCAACTCTTGCCGCCTCAATTTGCCGGGAAGTGATTTTTCCAGCCTCAACCGCCATGAGACCAAACTGCCCAAAGCTCAGAGTGGTTCCGCCACCAGCACTTCCTCTAATACAGCCCTTCTGTTGCTTACGAAATTTCGTTTTCTTCGGTGCTAACATCCGACTAACTCCTGCCTTTGACTACTGCTGATTTGTTTTGGTTGTAGTTTCAAGGATCTCACCATTGAAAACCCAGACTTTCACACCGATAAGACCATAGGTCGTCAAAGCCTCCGCAGTTGCATAATCGATATCCGCACGCAACGTATGGAGGGGAACTCTTCCTTCATGGTAGCGTTCCGTCCGGGACATATCAGCCCCGCCCAACCTTCCAGCGCACTGAACTTTTATACCCTTTGCCCCAGCCTTAAGCGCACTCGCCATCACCTTTTTCATCGCTCGTCGGAAAGATACCCGCCTTTCGATCTGCTGCTTTACGCTATCAGCGACAAGCTGCGCATCGATTTCCGGCTTTTTCACTTCGTAGACGTTTAAAATCGGCTCGCTAGAAACGATTTTGCAATTGCGAATCAACTCATCTTTGAGAGACTCCGCACCAGCGCCTTTTTTCCCAATAATAATACCGGGCCGACTACTATAGATGTTGATCTTGATATTTTTTGCAGCGCGCTCAATATTGATTTTCGAAATGCCAGCTGCGGCATATTTCTTTTCAATATAACCGCGAATAGCAAGATCTTCGCTGACAAATTTTGCATAGTTATGATTTGCGTACCAACGGGATACCCAAGTCTTATTGATGCCTAGACGAATACTGATTGGATTGACCTTCTGTCCCACTTTTTTTTCCTTTTACCGTAATTCTGACAGTTCAATTTTTATATGAGAACTACGCTTACGAATCGGAAATGCTCGTCCTTGTGCTCGTGGCATAAATCTCTTGAACATTGGGCCTTCATTAACAAAGACTGCAGAAACAATAAGATTATCAACGTCGACTGTCGCTTTTGATGTTGCATTGCTGATTGCCGAATGCACCATTTTTGCAAGAATCGGAGCCGTCTTCTTATTTGTGAACTTCAAGATATCGAGAGCCTCTTGAACGTGTTTGCCACGAATTAAATCGACAACGAGACGCGCCTTTCGGGGCGAAACCCGAACTGCTTTTAAGTATGCGTGAAAGCTATCCACCATTTCTTTATACTCCCAATCCCCTACTTAGCAGCCGCAGCAGGCTTCGCGCCGCCCTTTGCATGGCCTTTAAATGTACGGGTCGGTGAAAACTCACCCAATTTGTGACCCACCATGTTTTCTGTGACATATACTGGAACGAACTTCTTGCCATTATGAACCGCAAAGGTCAAGCCTACGAAATCTGGAACTATCGTAGACCTTCTACTCCAGGTTTTTATCGGCTTCTTGTCCTTCTTTGCACGCTCCGCTTTCTTGGACATATACTCATCGACAAACGGACCTTTCTTTACCGAACGAGCCACGCGCTTCTCCTATTTCTTTCGGCGGCTGATAATGTACTTATCAGTGCGCTTATTGTTTCTTGTTTTATGACCCTTAGTAGAAACAGCCCATGGAGTAACTGGATGTCGACCACCGGAAGTTTTACCTTCGCCGCCACCGTGTGGGTGATCCACAGGGTTCATCGCAACACCACGAACCGTTGGCCGAATACCGAGATGTCTCGACTTTCCAGCTTTTCCGATACTTATATTGTTATTATCGAGATTGCTGACGACGCCGATACTTGCCAAACAGGTTTCAGGAACCTTGCGCAATTCCCCGGAAGGCATCTTGACCTGGATATAGCCCGCAGTTCTACCAGCAATCTGGCAAAAACTACCAGCTGCTCTAGACATCTGTCCGCCTTTACCGGGATGCATTTCGACATTGTGAACCATTGTTCCAACCGGGATATTCTTCAATGGCAAAGTATTACCGAGTTTTATATCTGCATCATGGGCAGATATAACGGCATCACCCTTCTTGAGTCCATCAGGACAAATAATGTAGCGACGCTCGCCATCTTTATAGAGGATTCGCGCAATAAACGCCGTTCGATTAGGATCATATTCGACGTACTCCACCTTACCCGGCACGTCTTTTTTGTCTCTTTTGAAATCGATGATGCGATAAGCCCGCTTTGCTCCACCACCTTGATGACGGACCGTGACTCTACCATAATTATTGCGACCACTTTTTTTAGATAGTGGACGAACTAGAGACTTAAGCGGTTCCACTTTATCGAGCACGGAGTAGTCAACGACACTCATGCCGCGACGCCCCGCAGAAGTAGCTTTGTAAATTTTAATTCCCATCGCAGATCTCTTCTTCTTTATTGGTCTTCAAACATCTTTATTTTTTGGCCCGGCTTAAGTGTAATTACCGCCTTCTTTTTCGACGATTCCCGACTGACATTCGTCCCACGTCGCTTCACTTTACCGCGCGTAATGCAGGTATTAACTGCCTGAACCTCAACCTCAAAAAGCTTCTCAACGGCTCTCTTGATATCAGTCTTAGTCGCCAGCTTATCAACGAGAAAGGTATATTTTTGCTCGGTTTCACGATAACTGAGACTTTTTTCAGAAAGTATAGGCTTAACTAAAACGCTAAACGGGTTCATACCGCTTTCCTCACCAGTCTTTGCTCTAACGATTTGAGCGCTTTTTCACTTATGATCAAGGTCTCATAGCGCAGAACGTTCTCTGCATTGATCTCTTGGGCCGGTAACGAAGCTATCCCTTTGATATTGCGCGCTGAACGATAAAGAAAATCGTCGCTGCGGCTGTCCGCTAGGAGAGCCTTTTCGCTTTTAAATACACCAACGACATCAAGAACAGCTTTGGTTTTGTAGGCAGCGATACCAAAATCGTCGACAATAACCAATCTTTTATGACGCACTTTGTCACTCAACGCTATTCTTAGTGCCAAGTTTTTGGATTTTTTATTCGTATACTCGCGATAACAACGTGGCTGCGGACCGTGAACGGTGGCCCCACCTGGCATCAACGGTGATCGTGAGGAACCTTGGCGTGCATTACCGGTTCCTTTTTGACGGAAGGGTTTTTTACCGCCACCAGATACCAAAGAACGCGTTTTTGTTGCGTGTGTTCCCTGGCGACGATTAGCACTATAGGCTTTGACGACAGAGTGAAGGACGGCTTCGTTCATCTCGACATTAAAAATGTCGTCAGACAACGCAACTGCCCTGACCTTCTCACCTTTATTATTTAATACGTCCCAATTCATGTGATTTCCTTAAGATGCCGACTTCTTTTTGTTGCGAGGCTCGACAACCCTGATTTCTAGGTAACTGTCGCGATGCCCCGGAACGGAGCCCTTGATTGCCACAATATTGTTTTCAACATCGAGGTCTACAATTTCAAGATTTCGCACTGTGCGCTGCGCTACCCCCATGTGTCCAGGCATATGCTTGTTTTTAAAAACACGGCCAGGAGTTGTATTCGAGCCCAAGGAGCCCGTACGACGGTGGTACATCGATCCGTGCGCCATCGGACCAATAGCGCTGTTCCAACGCTTTACTGAACCCTGAAATCCACGTCCCTTAGTGATACCAGTAACATCAACCCCAACAACATCTTTGAGTATTTCTGCAGTAAGGCTCTGACCCAACTCATACTTGGCATCGCCTGGGCTTCGAAACTCAGAAAATCTTGCGAAATTCTCTGTAAGTTGCACCTTGCGCAGGCGCCCGATATCGGCCTTATTTAGATTTTTCTCTGCTTTTGCGTAATAACCGACTTGATAGCCTTGATACCCATCTCTCTCTACGGTCAGAACTTTAGTGATCTTTTGATCCGGGATCTGCACCAGGGTAACTGGGATGACATCGCCATTGGTATCGACCATGCGTGTCATGCCGACTTTCTTAGCTACAAGTCCTTTCTCTCGAATTTTTGCCATCAGCGAACCCATCATAAAAATTTACTTGATACTAGATACTTACGCACCATCAATATAATTTGATCTCGACATCCACACCCGAAGCTAAGTCCAGCTTCATCAAAGCGTCGATCGTCTGCTGCTTTGCATCGAGAATATCGATCAGCCTCTTATGTGTTCTAATTTCAAATTGTTCTCGCGATTTCTTATCAACGTGGGGGCTACGAAGAACAGTGTAGCGGTTGATTTCAGTTGGCAAAGGAATAGGGCCAGCAATCCGCGCCCCTGTTCGTTTTGCTCGTTCAGCGATTTCAGAGGTGGATTGGTCGATCAGACGATGATCATAACCTCTCAACTTAATTCTTCTTTTTTGATTTTCCATCGTTGCTCTTACCTATAAGGTCCAGTTTGAACGTCGAATTTCTGCCTGCTATTCTGCCGTGTCTAGCGAGTGCGGTATCATAAATTCAATGCTAAATACTAAAGTAGGATGGCCAATGGCGTGGACACTATCTTGTTTTGACGGCATTGGCGTACTCGGTCTTTTCGATCGAGTAGGCATACCCTACTTAGATGAGTGCTGAAATTTAAATTGAACACCGATACCTCGTCAACTATATTTTTCCTTTAGACACATGTACCTACTAGAAAAAATGGCGACAATTTGAAAGATCAGGGGTATCGAATCATGGCGCGTTTATCTATTTGGACCTTTTTTGGGCTGCTTTTCGGCATTTTTAGCTGTTTAATCGAGGGGTGTGCGAGCCTAAAAGAAACCAAAACGATCGAGGCCAGCTCTCCGGCAAATGATCCGCCGAACCCTAAGGAGCTCTTGCTCGAAGGTGAGCACTCAGCAAATCCGGAAGAAAAGATCGCCCAACATAAAATTGAGCAGGCCGCCAAAACGGCTAGCGGCAAGGTCTTAAAAGGCCGACCCGGCCTAAGCCNNGAAAGTTGGAGCCTTAAAAGAAGGTGCGCTCGTAAACGTCTCTCAAATTGAGAAGGAATGGGCGAAATTCGGTGATGATCGATGGGTAGCTCTCAGGTACCTCAAGGTTTCAGTTCCGTAATCTCCTAAATATAATGCTAAAGTCTAATATCATGGTTAAGGTTCTATTGTGGTCGGTGTTTCTGACACTTTTTCTAAGCGTGATGCAAATCATCGGCCTTGGGCAGTCGAATTTTCTTGGGGTCGATAGCAATTCTTTTGCTTTTGAGATTCTTAGGTATTATCCGCTTATCGCCGTTGGCGAATTAGTAAAGGTACTCAGCGTCTTTTTTCTCCCGCTTTTCTTCGTAACATTCATTATTTTTTCTATCAAAAGTTTACGGGCACGTTTTCTTCTCAGTATTGCCGCTTTTTGTGCTTACGCCTTTTTCTCGCTGGCTTCTGTCTTCAAATATCCCGCTCTCTATCAAGAGTTTCTTTCGGTAAAATTTCAGCGAAATATTTTTGAACTTTCCCCCAGTGTAAACCCCCTTTATCTAGACTGGGCGACTGCTTTTCTGGGCGGAACCTTATTGATTCCTGTGCTTCTCGCAAGCCGACATCGCAGACGCGCTCTTTTTGGTATTATTCTAGCTAGCTGCTTTTTGCTTGGGAGACAGGCATGGGAGCGTTATGTACCGACGATGAGCACCACTGACAGGGTTCAAAAAAACGTAATATTAATTGGAATCGACTCTCTTCGAAGCGATCATTTACGCAAAGATCTCATTCCTAACCTTTTTCAGCTGAGTCAGGATCTTAGCACCGTAGTTTTTAAAGACCACATTGTCGGCATTCCTCGAACCTTTCCTTCCTGGATGGAAATTCTAGAGGGCCGCTATTCAGCGGAGACCGGTATTCGGCATATGTTTCCGGGCCTCCTTCAGCAGAGAGGATTCTACCCAGGGATCGTTAGTGAATTGAAAGCTAAGGGTTACGACACCGCTGTCGTTTCGGACTTTGCCGGTGATATTTTTCCACGTTTTAACGCAGGCTTTGATAAAATCGATACCCCTAATTTTTCCATCCAGTCTCTCACAAAAATGACGATCGATCAGGCCTTTCCGCTCTTTCTGCCGCTCATTAGCAGCAAGTTGCTATTGAGCTTTTTTCCGGAAATGAAGGAAAATCCTTGTTTTAGCGACCCGGTAGACCTTGTTCGGCAGGCGATTCAGCGCATGAACCAATTCGAAGGGCCCTTTTTTCTCTCTCTCTTTTTTTCAAATGCGCATTTTCCATATGCCGCTCCCTGGCCTTGGTACTCCCGGTATTCTGATAGAAACTATGAAGGACCTTTCTTTTTTAAGAAGGACCCTGATCTTGCCCAAAGTCACAGCTTAAGCGATCCAGATATCGCTCAAATTCGCCACCTCTATGCAGGCTCACTATCCGCCATAGACGACGCTTTAAAAAAACTATTTCAGTACCTCACAGATCGCAAGCTCTGGGCTCACACGACTCTTGTCGTAACCGCTGACCATGGAGAAGATCTTTTTGAATTCGACCTTGTTCAAGGACACGGTGAACATCTCCGGGGCGAAAATGTTTTGAAAGTACCTCTGCTTCTGAAGTTGAGTGAGAATGTCAAAGCTCAGCACGCNNGACCCCTACCTTAGCCGGAATTTTTGGCCTCCGACTGAGCAAAGCAAGTGGTCTCGATCTAAGCCCCTGGATTTTTGGCTCACCGGCTGCGCCCGAAATCAGTGCCTATTCGGAAACGGAAATATGGTTTAGTCGCACGGGCAATGCTTTTTTTCAAAAAGAGCGACTGGACTATCCGAGCATAGCGTCTCTGCTGACCCTTGATCCAGGTGGCACAGGATCTATTGTATTGAACTCACGCTACGAACGCGTCATCAACGCGGCAAAACACCGAAGCCTGACTAAAGGGCGATTTAAACTCATTTATACCCCAACCCCTGAAGGGGCTTTTTTCCGCTTGTATGACCGAAACAAAGATCCTTTTAATAAAACAGATATCTCTCAGCAGGAAGCTGCTACCTTTTCAAGCATGAAAAGCGACTTACTCAAGTTAGTAGCCGCCTTGGATTCCGATGCTAAATTCTATGACAATTATGTGGTGCCATGGTGATGCGGGTGCTTAAGAATTTGATCTATGGCTTCTGGTGTTTGCTTGGGATTTTTCTCTTAGTATTTATTTGTTTTATTTACCCCAATGACCGTCGCATCAAGATGCCAGACCTTGAAAACTTGCAGCCCATTCATGACACCAAGACCAAGCTCTTTTCACTGTTCCAGAGCGAGATCAACTTCAATTTAGACAGACCTCTCGAAGCGTACACAAAAATTCTTGCTCAAATCGCTAAGGCTTACCCAAACCATATCAGAATTCATTCAGCGCGTTTTCGCAAGCCCTATCAAAGCTACCTCGCGGTAGGGTCGTATCCGTATTTTTTAGAGGGTCGTGACGCAATACTCATACCTTCCGGAGCAAAGCTTACCGTATACCCGAAGACACGGGGCACCGTCGCCATTGATTTTGCGAGTGTCTCACTCTTTAGCGACGCAACCCTAGAGCTCTTTCGTAATACGGAGCCTGTTGCCAAATACTCTATCTCAGCTGCGACGCCCATTGAAAAGGCCGATAGCTTTATCTACAAAAATTTTACCCGTTATGTCTCCCCAGACCGGCCGGTGCAGGGTGGACNNTCGAGCATCAAATACAACTCGCACTTACGGAGGAAGACTCTCTAACGTTCCTTTGCACGACCACAAAAGAAGGCTGTTTTCTAGATGACATCAGTTTTTGGGAAACACCGAACCACGATTTAAAAGTTCCAAACGTCATTTTCATACTCGTCGACACCTTACGCTATGACGCACTCAACAGCATCTATGCACGCTACCTTGGTGAACTACACGGGCAATCCCTTTCTTTCGAGAACGCCATGGGCGCGGGAAATATGACAGCAATTTCGGCTAACGCTCTGCTGTCCTGCCAAAAACCTTCGAAACTCGGGCCAGTCGCATTTTCTTACGGGCTGTCGGCAGCTGACCAAAACGCTTTCTACACTCAAGAGAAAAGTTCCTTTCCCGCCATTTTGCAAAAGCATGGCATCAAGACTGGGATGATTGGAAATGTGTCTATTATTTCCGAAGTCCTTGGCATCGGTGTGAATCATGGTTTTGATGAGCAGATTTCTATAGAAATGGAATCCTACGATGCACCTCATATCACTCGTGCAGCAATCGATTGGCTGCAGGATAATGGGCATAAACCCTTCTTCCTCTATGTGCACTACAACACAACACATGCCCCCTATCGAGCCCCCCTACATGATATTTTAGCCACTCTTAATGGCTTACAATCTCTCGAATCCCAGCGCAGTTTTCTTCTGAGTCTCTATCAAGCAGAAATTCGCTACGTAGACCGTTATTTAGAAAGCTTAGCGAAAGCGCTGCATAAGCTTGGCTTGGATCAGAAGACTATTCTAGTTCTTAACTCCGACCATGGTGATGCTCACGAATTGCGCACATACTCTGAAAATGAGGCAGGCCCAGCTTATAGGGGCAGCATGTTTGATCATGTGGGTACCTTGCTTTACAATGACGTTCTTCACGTACCACTTTTAATTTCACTACCCGGGTTGAAGAAGGGCAAGAAGATTCAAGAAATTGTTTCAGGGCTCGACATAGGCCCGACAGTTTTACAGTTCTTTGGCCTGCAAATTCCCAAATGGTGTGACGGACTGCCTTTGTTATCCGCCACGGCTCTTAAGGAAAGGATCGTTGTCGGCTCAGAGGGCTACGATCAACGTGCAATTTTCTTTAAAAACAGGTTCAAATATACCAAATCCTATGCAAGCTCTGAAAAACGAATGACTCCGGCCTCTGGCTATTTTACGAAAAATGCTTCTATATTCATTCGTGAGCAGCTTTTTGATCTCAAAATAGATCCAGAGGAAAAGGTGAATTTGGTTCAAACCCATGCGGAGCTGCTGCAGGAAACCCGGACGGCATTTCGTGACTATTTTGATATCCGAGATGGAACTGAACTTATCATCGACGCTCCAGCGGGTGAAAAGGTGGAAGTCTTCATCTCCAACAACGAAATACAAAATCTTGCTCCAGTTGAAAAATTCAAACGCAATGCTGAAAATACAGTTCTTGAATTTTCAGATACCAAAAGAATAGTGCTGCATTTCTATAAAGCACCTCGCACGATTCCTACCGTCAGAGTCGGCGGTAAAGATATTCCACTCAAATTTTCGTCACTTCGCTTGCCGCTCCACATTCTCCCTAAAGACCTACCCGACGAGGGCATTGATCTCGATTCTTTGTCTATCGGGCGCACACCTGCTGCTCTCTTTGTAAAAATTCGAGGCGATCAATCTTTGCAGCAGAAATTCAGTATAGGGAATAAGCACTTTGAGAAAATTTTCAAAGATTGGGGCTATCTCAACGACGGCAATTAGAATATAATCTGCAGGTCATAATTAAAAATTAATGAGTTGAATACGAGATAGTACCGAGGACCGTTGTCCTCTCGTTGAGGCTTGGTGCGAGATGAGAGTTCTTCTTGTTGCTTTGACTTTCGTACTGCTATCGACGCCTCTTCCGGCCAAGCCTACTGAGTATTTTCTTCTCCACGGTAACTGCAAACTCCCCTTAGACCCTAACAACGACATAGATCGCATTCGTTCAGCAGTTTTCACCTGCTCGAAAGGAACCGCAACCATTGACGGAGTGTTTATACCCAACCAAACTGTTGGCTTAGCGGAAAGATTCGATTTTCACACCTCTATCCACTATGGGCTCACACATGCTTTATTTTTTGAGACCTATTTTGAGCAAATCGCAAGCCATGTGAAAGACGAATTGCCGTACAGTCGGGATGAGGAAATTCAAACCCTAGCTTATCAGTTTGGAAACCCCGCAACGGACCGCTTTCGCGCCATAGTTGGCCAACAAAGACCGGCATTTGGGATCAATCAATTTCCCAATATTGCGTTAAACCAAATTCTCGACCCTCGCTATATTTGGGGTCTTTCAGACCCCGGTATCAATTTGATCTACGATAACCAGAAGGAAGCGCAAGTCGAATTCCAATGCACGGTCGAGCAGGATTATCGCTATCTCAGCAATCACCTCAGGGGTCAGGTTAGTGACTATAGTATGAGTTCTCGCTTCATGTATGATTTTTCGGTTCTCGGCGGAACTCGAGCGGCTTTTTCCATTCTTGCAAAGAAGTCCGGGGAAAAGCGACTCGGATTTGGACTTATTAGCATTGGCCCGAACCAGAATAGGTTTCAGGCTGAGTGGGTACGGATTTATGCTTCGCTGAGCAACTCGTTAATTTCAGCAGTAACGGGCACTCTCGCCAATTCAACCGAGGGTTTGAACTCGCCTTACCAACAACTTGTCCGCTTTGCCTATGAGGACCCACCGGGACAAGCTGTCCAAAATATTTTCCTCTTCGATGATGTCGCGTTTCAATATCGACTATTCGCATACGGCGCAACATTGAACTTCTTCTCCAGCTGGAGTTTCCTACGTTTTCTTATTGCCTATAAACAAGATCAAACAGGAAGTGATAGACACCGTTGGATCTTGAGTCTTGGCGTAGGAGGCAGGTTATAAATGAGTGTGATGCAGACTCTATTCGTACTCTTCTCTTTGATTGCTCTTGGCAAACAGGGCTGGTCCAATGATCTCGACAATTCTCCCAACGCACACACCAAGACCCAGACCCAGACCCAGACC